>CAYUNQ010000001.1:0-27858 GCA_964446185.1 uncultured Marinobacter sp.
ACCATCTTCGTTCTTCATGAAGTGCATGGTCATCATGATCATCCGGGCAACCCAGAAGAAGATGATGTCGAAACCGGTGACCAGCACGTCGGTGGGGTGGAAGGTTTTCAGGCGCTCGGTGATTTCCGGCCAGCCCAGGGTGCCGAAGGTCCACAGGGCAGAGCTGAACCAGGTGTCCAGAACGTCGTCGTCCTGTTTCAGTTCCAGGTCTGCCGCCAGGTTGTGCTTCTGGCGCACTTCATCTTCGTTGCGGCCGACATAGATGTTACCTTCGGCGTCGTACCAGGCCGGAATCCGGTGGCCCCACCACAGCTGGCGGGAAATACACCAGTCCTGGATGTCGCGCATCCAGGCGAAGTACATGTTCTCGTACTGCTTGGGCACAAACTGGATGCGGCCGTCTTCCACCGCCTCGATGGCGGGCTTGGCCAGGGTTTTGGCATCGGCAAACCACTGGTCGGTCAGCATCGGCTCGATGATCAGGCCGGAGCGGTCGCCACGGGGCACGCTCAGAACGTGGTCTTCGATTTTCTCGACCAGGCCTTCGGTTTCCATGTCTGCCACGATCTGTTTGCGGGCGGCCTCGCGGGTCAGGCCGGCATAGGAAGCCGGCAAGGTGCCGTCAATGTCAGTGTTTTCGGTGCCGTCAGAGTTGAAGACCTCAGCGATGTCGCGGATGTTCGCATCCTGGGTCATCACATTGATCATGGGCAGATTGTTGCGCTTGCCGACGGCGTAATCGTTGAAGTCGTGGGCCGGGGTGATCTTCACGCAGCCGGAGCCTTTTTCCGGGTCGGCATGGTGGTCGGCCACGATGGGGATGCGGCGGTTTACTAGCGGCAGCAGGACATGCTGACCGATCAGGTGCTGGTAGCGCTCGTCGTCCGGGTGCACGGCCACGGCGGTGTCGCCCAGCATGGTTTCCGGGCGGGTGGTGGCGACGATCACGTAGTCTTTGCCATCCTGGGTCTTCTGGCCGTCGGCCAGCGGGTACCGCAGGTGCCAGAAGTAGCCCTTCTCTTCCTTGTTCTCTACTTCAAGGTCAGAGATGGCGGTGTGCAGTTTCGGGTCCCAGTTCACCAGCCGTTTGCCGCGGTACACCAGGCCGTCTTCGTACAGGCGGATAAACACTTCCTGTACGGCCTTGTAGAAGCCGTCGTCCATGGTGAAGCGCTCATTGCTCCAGTCCACGGAGTTACCCAGGCGACGCATCTGGCGGGTAATGGTGCCACCGGAGTGCTCTTTCCAGTCCCAGATACGCTTGATGAACTCTTCCCGGCCCAGGTCGTGGCGGGTTTTGTCTTCTTCTGCAGCCAGTTTGCGCTCAACCACCATCTGGGTGGCGATGCCAGCGTGGTCGGTGCCCACGGTCCACAATGCGTTACGGCCCTGCATACGCTTGAAGCGGGTGAGGGTGTCCATGATGGTGTGCTGGAACGCATGGCCCATGTGCAGGCTGCCGGTCACGTTGGGTGGCGGGATGGCGATGCTGTAGGAATCGCCTTCTCCGGCGGGCTGGAAATAGCCTTTGGATTCCCAGTTTTCGTACCACTGGCGCTCGATGTTTTCTGGCTGGTAGGTTTTTTCCATGGGATTATGCAGTGACCGTTTTGGTTGATTCACATAGAGAAATTCTGAATTGGCCGATTATACATGGTCGCCTTGATTGCGGCGAACCTTCGACGCTCGTCGGCGCTTCGGTATGGGTTCAGTAGCCTGCTAGATTGGTGCTTTGTGAGGTTGGGGACAGGCTTTCCAAAAACCGCTACGAGCACATCCATGTGCGCTTCTCTCAGGCCATCCATGGCCTTCGAAATTTTTGGAAAGCCCACCCCAAAACCCTTCCCAGACACCTGTACTGGACTCTACAAGCTTGATTGTTGGTTTGTGGGAGCCGGAAAATCATCGCTAGCCAATATACTTATGACCCCCAAACGCCTCGCCCGAATCAAGCAAGTCCTCAACACCCGCCAACCCGACCTGCGGGTGCTGACGGACCAGGTACATAAACCCCGCAACCTGTCGGCCATCATCCGATCCTGCGACGCCTTCGGTGTGGCGAACATGCATGTGGTGTGGCCGAAGGAGGGTTTTCGTGCCTTCAGGAAGACTGCCGGCGGTAGTTTTCACTGGGTGACAACCCACACCCATTCCACCATGGATAACGCGGTAACGGCGCTGAAAGCTCAGGGCCACAAGCTCTATGCCGCACAGTTGTCGGACCGGGCGGTGGATTTTCGGGAGGTGGATTTCACCGTGCCGTGTACGATTATCATGGGTAACGAAGTGGATGGCGTGAACCCGGTGACCGCCGAGCAGGCGGATGAGCATATTGTGATACCGATGATGGGCATGGTGGAGTCGCTGAATGTGTCCTCAGCCTGCTCGATTATCCTTTCCGAAGCCCAGCGTCAGCGGAAGCTGGCGGGGATGTTTGATCAGCGGCGTATGCCGGATGACGAATACAACCGGCTTCTGTTCTGCTGGTGCCAGCCGACGGTGAAGCGCTACTGCGACGACCGCAACCTGCCGTATCCGCCCATCGACCACGAAACCGGTGAGCTGATCGACGGGGTAGGGTGGATGCAGGAAGTCAGAAAGCTGAGAGCAAATCGACCCCGGTGGGATGACCAGCCGGAGAATATCGAGGCAAACTAGTTCTCGTGGATCCTGCTACGAGCCTCCCAAGATTTTAGCCACGGACACTCACGGACGCTCACGGACAAAGACAAAAGATTGTTTGCCACGAAATCCACGAAAAAACACGAAAAAACTTACCGATTAAAAACCAAAGGTATTTAAGTCTTTTATTTCGTGTCCTTCCGTGGATTCCGTGGCTAAAAATCAGTCCTCGCGAGCCTCCAGATACCGCTGCAACTGCTCCCGCAAAGCCTTGGGCAGTCGGGTGATGGTCAAGGCATCTTTATCGCGGTCGTAGTACACCGCCTGGTTCACCAGGTCTGACGAGAACGACACACTCATACCGCCACCAGAGCCGGCAATGCGTACCAGTTTCTTCACCTTGCGGTGGTCCGGATGCAGCACGCCGGTTTCAGGCATTTCCGCGTTCTTGCTGGCGAATTCCTTGAAGCGCTCCGGCTGGCTTTCGTCCAGGTAGCTGGACAGCGCCTCGATGGCGACCGGTTCGCCGAGGGCGTGCTGATCTTTGCAGAATTCGTAGGCCTTGGCGCGGACTTCACCGGCCTTTTCCGGTTCGCTGGACTTGGCGAAGGCTTCCACCGCGTCCAGGAAGGTCATGGTTTCCTTTTCCACGTCCACGCTGTTGGTGAACGCACACAGGCGCAGGAACAACTCGCCTGGGTCGCCGGTGCCGCGGGCGTGGACCACGGTCATGTAGTTGTCGCTGGCGTTGCCATTGCGCCACTCATCCAGCTCGATCCGAGCAGCCAGGTTCAGGCGCGACAGGCTCAGCACGTCTGTGGCGTCCAGTTTCTGGCTGCCGTCAAAGCGCATGGCGCCGTCGGTTTCGAGGATGAACAGGTACACCACTTCGGAATCGGCCAGGGCGTCGTGCACCACCATCAGGTGGCCGTCAAACTCTTCCTGGCTGCCGTTGAGCAGTTCCTGCCACTGGCCGAACAGGCGGTCGGTCATGGCGGCGAAGGTTTGTTTGTCTTCCAGGTAGTCTTTGAGCCAGGCGCTAAAGGGGCATTCGCCGATGTCGTCCGAGAAGCGGCCGTATTTCTTGCCGGGTTTGCTGTTGAACAGGCGCTTCATCTGTTTGTGCAGGGCTTCGTAGTCGCCACCGGGCTCCTGCTGAGCCTCGCCGGCAACAAGGCGGGCGGGCTGGCCCGGCTGGTACTGGCTGGCGAAGGCGGTGCGCAGGTGTTTGATGGCCATGGTGTTCAGCTCCTGTGGTTAATCCTGGTGGCGGGGGATTTTGCCACGGTTCGGCTTGGGATTCATTTTTAGCTTTCTATATTGGGGGCGGGTCGCAGGGTGGTGGTTTATTTTTCTTTGGAAAAACAACTCGCTTCGCTCAGACATCTTTTTCCGGCAGAAAAATAAACCACCACCCCACGACCGGCAGGCCATTTGAGTGAAGTCGGCTTTTTCTGGAACTGCTGAGGATAAGGGGTTGTTTACTGTCAGTAGTGATATCGGAGCTGGGCGATGAGTAGTGCGTCTTCCGTGACTTTGTAGACCATACGGTCTTCTTCGTTAATCCGCCGTGACCAGTAACCGGCGAGGTTGTGCTTTAACGGCTCCGGCTTGCCGATGCCTTCGAAGGGCTCCCGCATGGTTTCTTTGATAAGTTTGTTAACGCGACTAATGACTTTTTTGTCAGTTTTCTGCCAGTACAAATAGTCCTCCCAGGCGTGCTCGGAGAAGATGAGTTTCATTCAAGAAGATCCTTTTCCTGACCACCGCCTTGTTCCAGTTCGGCGACGGATTCCAAAAGACGGCGGGCGTTTTTGGGTGCCCGTAGCAAATAGGCGGTTTCCTGCAGTGCTTCGTAATCCTCCAGCGAAATCATCACGACAGACTGGGCCTTGCTCCGGGTAATAATCACCGGTGAGTGGTCTTCACAAACCTGCTCCATGGTTTTTGCCAGATTGCTGCGTGCGGCTGTGTAGCTAATAGCATCCATAAATATATCCTGTACAGAAAGCTGTCCTGTACAGGATATTGTCCCTGTGCATGAATGGCAACCAGCATTTGGCCAAGCAACTGCAGAAACCAACAATTTTCTCTGCCGGCGTCGGGGTGGGGGATGGTTTTTCTGCCGGAAAAAGATGTCTGAGCGAAGCGAGTTGTTTTTCCAAAGAAAAACCATCCCCCACCCCGGCAAGCCCGCCCGCCAAGGATGGGGAATCAGTACAAGAGGCCAAGCTCCAAACTTAAACCCGCTGACTCCGAGCCAACTCCTGCAGAAGCCCCGCAACGGCAGCCGGAATATCGGCCTCCGAATCCGCTGACACACCTGCGTTGGCAATGTCAGACCCCAGGTTCACCGCCACAGCCACCAGACCGTGAGAGGTCAGCAGTTGGGCCACGCGGCGGCGTTCGTCGGCGTCGCCGGTGTTTTCTTCGGACACCACCACCGCGGTCTTGCCTTGGTCAAACAGCGCCCGCTCCACGGCCAGGGCCAGTTGCGGGGCCTGTTTGCCGGTGCAGGCGATGATGGCCGGTTTCTGGGCCAGGCGGCGCTCGCGCTCCTCAGAGGTAACCGGATCCAGTGATTCCAGGCCGTCGGCCAGCCCGGCGATCATGCCCGCGCCGACAGTCACGTTGGTCAGACGGTCGATGACAATGAAACTGCCGGTGGCGTGGTTGCGCTGGTAGGCGTCGAACGCGATGGGCTGGTTCAGGGTCAGTTCGCACAGGCCGATTTCGTTAAGCTGAAGCTGGCTCGGGTTCGGGTTCTGCTCCAGGGTGTTTACGTCGGTCTGGTGGTGAATGCTCTTCACCGTGCCAGAGGTAAACGTGGGCCCCAGCTTGATGTCGTACAGGCGGCCGGTTTCCAGCGGCGCGTCGGTCATCCACACAATATTGGCATTGAACCGGTTGTGTACCTCAGGCTCGTCATCCGCTTTCACCAGCATATCGCCACGGCTGATGTCGATCTCGTCTTCCAGGGTCAGGGTGACCGCCTGGTCGACGTAGGCTTCGTTCAGGTTGCCGTCAAACGTAACGATTTCTTTGACCTTGCTGGTGCGCCGCGAGGGCAGGGCCATCACGGTGTCGCCCGGGCGGATCACGCCGGAGGCGATGGTGCCGCAGAAGCCCCGGAAGTTGAGGTTGGGGCGGGTGACGTACTGCACCGGGAAGCGGAAGTGCTCCAGGTTCTTGTCCCGGGACACTTCCACGGTTTCCAGGATTTCCATCAATGGCTGGCCGGTGAACCAGGGCGTGTTGTCGCTCTTGTTCACCACATTGTCGCCGTCCAGGGCGGAAATCGGTACGAAGCGGACGTCTTTCAGGCCCAGTTTGGTGGCAAAGGCCAGGTATTCGTCGCGGATTTCATTGAAGCGCTGTTCGCTGAAATCCACCAGGTCCATCTTGTTCACCGCCACCACAATGTGGCGAATGCCCAGAAGCGAGGCGATGAACGAGTGCCGGCGGGTCTGGGTCATTACGCCGTGGCGGGCGTCGATCATCAGAATCGCCAGTTGCGCGGTGGAGGCGCCGGTGGCCATGTTGCGTGTGTACTGTTCGTGGCCCGGGGTGTCGGCGATGATGAACTTGCGCTTGTCGGTGCTGAAGTAGCGGTAGGCCACGTCAATGGTAATGCCTTGCTCCCGCTCCGCCTGCAGGCCATCCACCAGCAGGGCCAGGTCCAGTTTTTCACCGGTGGTGCCCATCTTGGCGCTGTCGGTTTTCAGGCTGGCCATGTGATCTTCATAGATCATCTTGGTGTCATGCAGCAGGCGGCCGATCAGGGTGCTTTTGCCATCATCCACGCTGCCGCAGGTCAGCAGGCGCAGTAGCTCTTTGTTCTCGTGTTGTTTCAGGTACGCCAGAATATCGTCGGCGATCAATTCAGACTGGTGTGACATCTCAGAAGTACCCTTCCCGCTTTTTCTGTTCCATGGAGCCGGCAGAATCGTGGTCGATGACCCGGCCTTGCCGTTCGGAGCTGGTGGCCAGCAGCATTTCCTGAATAATTTCCGGCAGTGTGTCGGCCTCAGACTCAATAGCGCCGGTGAGGGGGTAGCAGCCCAGAGTGCGGAAGCGCACCGATTTCATCATCGGGGTTTCGCCTTCTTTCAGGGGCATACGGTCGTCGTCGACCATGATCAGCGTGCCGTCACGCTCCACCACCGGGCGCTCGGCCGCAAAGTACAGCGGCACAATGTCGATGTTTTCCAGGTAGATGTATTGCCAGATATCCAGCTCGGTCCAGTTCGACAGCGGGAACACGCGAATGCTCTCGCCCTTGTTGACCTTGCCGTTGTAGATGTTCCACAGCTCCGGGCGCTGGTTTTTCGGGTCCCAGCGGTGGTGTTCGTCCCGGAACGAATACACCCGCTCCTTGGCCCGGGATTTTTCTTCATCCCGGCGTGCGCCACCGAAGGCAGCATCGAACTTGTATTTGTTCAGGGCCTGTTTCAGGGCCTGGGTTTTCATCATGTCGGTGTGTTTGGCACTGCCGTGGCTGAACGGGCCGATACCCTGCTTAACACCTTCTTCGTTGGTGTGCACGATCAGATCCAGCCCGTAACGGCTCACCTGCTTGTCACGAAACTCGATCATCTCCCGGAACTTCCAGGTGGTGTCTACATGCATCAGGGGGAACGGGGGTTTGCCCGGGTAGAAGGCTTTCAGCGCCAGGTGCAGCATCACCGCCGAATCCTTGCCGATGGAGTAGAGCATGACCGGGTTGTCAAACTCGGCCGCCACTTCCCGGATTATGTGGATGCTTTCTGCTTCCAGCTGTTTGAGATGAGTGAGGTTGTATGTGGTCATGGTCATCCGTTGCCGCAGGCGTGTGTGAGGGCTGTGAATCAGGCGACCAACTATATCAGGGGTAGGTGCGGCATAAGAAGATGTCTGGTAAGAACTTTAAGTTCTAATAATATGGCTGCCAATCCGCCCGGGGAGAGGGGTTGGCTGCAAGATTGGCGTGAAAATCAGTCGGAGTTGCGGTCGGCCTGCAGGCTGTCTGCAAGAAGCCTGGCTACGTATTGGTCAACATAGTCGAAACCGTTGCCTTCGAACTCTGAAAACTGGATACCGACCTGGAACTCGTCCCGTGACACGCGGCGCAAATGCACAACGTTGCAGTCTGCGGTCACTGCCACCGGTTGCGCAGGCAGTACCGGCACCGAGAAGCGGGCAGTCACGCCAAAATACAGGCCGGGAGCAGGGGCTCGAAGCCCGGGAAGCAGAACCCTGGCCGCTTCTTCAGTACAGGAAATCATCACGCCGGAACGGGAGAGGTTGGCAATCTGACAGTCCAGGCGCTGGCCGTCGGGCTTTTCAAGGGCGATGGAGGCGTCCACCGGCACACGCTGCTGGTTGCGGAGGTTGGATTTTGGCGTCACGACTTTCACTCTCACGCGTCTGGCGAGTGCGGTATCCAGATGTGTTGCCTTTCCCATAATGTTTCCGAACAGTTGTTTGAATTTTGCAGAGTTTAGTTGTCTAAAATGTGATCAGCAAGCATGTTTTTGCGTATTGTTGCAGAAATATTAAAAAGTACTGAACCTGAGTTCACAAAAACGTGAATAACTTGCCTGCAGATCCGTATTATCCACCCGGTATCCGTATGCGGATAGTGCTGCAGTTGCAATTCCGCTGAGGTAAAATCGCCGCCTACATTCATCAGGGGCATCGCCCCGGGATTCCTGCAGAACCGTTATGACCGAGAAAACAGAAAACACCGCCAAGGGCGGAAAAGTAGGGTTTATCAGCCTGGGCTGCCCTAAGGCACTGGTTGATTCCGAGCGCATTCTTACCCAGCTGCGCCTGGACGGGTACGACGTGGTGCCCACCTACAACGATGCCGATATCGTGGTGGTAAACACCTGCGGCTTTATTGACGCCGCCAAGCAGGAATCCCTGGACGCCATCGGCGAGGCCATCAGCGAGAACGGCAAGGTGATCGTAACCGGCTGCATGGGCGTGGAAGCAGACAAAATCCGCGAAACCCACCCCGGCGTGCTGGCGGTTTCCGGCCCCCAGGCCTATGAAGAAGTAGTAGGCGCGGTGCACCAGTTTGTGCCCCCGAATAAAGACCACGACCCGTTTGTCGACCTGGTACCACCCCAGGGCGTCAAACTGACCCCGCGCCACTACGCCTACCTGAAGATTTCCGAAGGCTGCAACCACAGCTGCACCTTCTGCATCATCCCGGACATGCGCGGCAAGCTGGTGAGCCGGCCCATCGGTGATGTCATGGACGAAGCCCAGCGCCTGGTGGATGCCGGCGTAAAGGAACTGCTGGTGATCTCCCAGGACACCTCCGCCTACGGCGTGGATATCAAATACCGCACCGGTTTCTGGCAGGGCCGGCCCCTGAAAACCAAGATGCAGTCCCTGTGTGAAGCCCTCGGCGACATGGGCGTGTGGGTGCGCCTGCACTATGTCTACCCGTACCCCCACGTGGACGACATCATCCCGCTGATGGCCGAAGGCAAGATCCTGCCGTACCTGGATATCCCGTTCCAGCACGCCAGCCCGAAAGTGCTCAAGGCCATGAAACGCCCGGCCCACGACAGCAAAACCCTGGAACGCATCAAGAAATGGCGTGAAATCTGCCCGGAACTGACCATCCGCTCCACCTTCATTGTCGGCTTCCCCGGTGAAACCGAAGAAGACTTCCAGTACCTGCTCGACTGGCTGGACGAAGCCCAGCTCGACCGCGTGGGCGCCTTTACCTACAGCCCGGTAGAGGGCGCGAAAGCCAACGAGCTGGAAGGTGCCGTGCCGGAAGAAGTGAAGGAAGAGCGCCTGGCGCGCTTTATGGCCAAACAAGCTGAAATCTCAGCGGCACGCCTGCAGGCCAAAATTGGCAAGACCATTGATGTGCTGATTGATGAAGTTGACGAAGAAGGCGCCATCGGCCGCTCCAAGGCCGACGCTCCGGAAATTGACGGCATGGTCTACCTCAATGGCGAGACCGACCTGCAGCCAGGCCAGATTGTCCGGGCCGTAGTGGAGCACGCCGACGAGCACGACCTCTGGGCCGTACTGGCCTGATCGGGATGTTAGCTAAGAGTTAGAAAGGGTGGGGTGGGGATACCTTCCCGCAGGAAAAAAAGATGTCTGAGCGAAGCGAGTTCTTTTTCCCGGAGGGAAAGTAGCCCCACCCCGCCCAAACGCCAAGCTTAGGCCTCAGCAACCCGAGCAATTGTCTCCGCATAATAGTCATCGAAATTCTTGAACTCGATGCTATCCCGCCCGCAGCAGCGAATATTGCCGGACTTGATGTCATACACCCAGCCGTGAATCTCGATCTTGCCCGTGGCCAGCTTGGCCGCCACCACCGGATGCGTGCGCAGGTGCTGAACCTGTTGCTGCACATTTTCCTCGATGGCTTCATTCAGGTACTTCGGATCCAGCGCAGTCTCGCCATCAATACTATGGCGCTCCCGCACGATTTCCATGGCAGAGCGGCAGTGGCCCAGCCATTCCTTGACGTGGGGCAGGCCTTTCAGGGCAGGAATATTCAGTGCGCCCTTGATGGCACCGCAATCAGTGTGGCCACAGACAATAATATGGCGCACACCCAATACCGCTACCGCGTACTCGATGGAGGCCGTCATGCCCCCGGTTTCATTGCTGTGGGGCGGAATGATGTTGCCGGCGTTCCGGCAGATAAACAGGTCTCCGGGGTTGGAGCCAGTGAGCATGTTCGGGTCGATGCGTGAATCGGAGCAGGTAAAGAACAACACATCCGGATCCTGGCTGTCGGCAAGCGAGCGGAACAGGTCCTTGCGCTCGGGGTAAGCGTTCTTGCGAAAATCCAGTACACCGCGAACAATGTGCTCCATAGTCTATCCTCCTGCCGTTCAGGCAATCTTGGTCAATACTTTAGCGGGATTGGTCCGGCCGCCCTTGTTAATGATAACGGTTTGGCCCACGGCGACAGTATCGCCTTCCTTGACCTGGACATCCACCACCTTGCCGGGTAGCGCCTCCCAAACCCGCCCCTCCCCAAAATCAACAGGCTAGGGCCCAAGCAAGAAGCCCCGCACCAGGGTCTGAGATCAGCCGCCAAGCTTGCGAACAAGAATCTCGTTGAACAGCTTGGGATTGCCCTGGCCCTTGGAAGCCTTCATCAAAGGCCCCATGAAGCCGCCGAGCATTTTCTTGCGCTTCTTGGGGTCTTCTTCGCCCTGATACTGAGCCACCTGATCCGGCATGCCGGCCAGAACCTCGTCCACCATGGACTCCAGGGCGCCGGTGTCAGACACCTGCTTCAGCCCCTTGGCTTCGATGATGGCGTCGACATCGCCGTTCTCGCCCGTCCATAATGCCTCGAACACCTTCTTGGCACCGGCAGAAGACAGCGTGTTGTCAGCGATGCGGGTCACCAGGGCGCCCAGCTGTGCGCCGGTAACCGGGGCTTCGGCCACGGACTTTTCTTCCGCATTCAGGCGGGCGGAGAACTCGCCCTGAATCCAATTGGAGGCCAGCTTGGCGTCTTTGCCGTGTTCCGCGGTTTCTTCGAAGAACGCGGCCAGTTTGGCGTCGGCAGACAGGATGCCGGCGTCGTAGTCGTTCAGGCCGTACTGTTCCTTGAAGCGGGCCTTACGGGCATCCGGCAGTTCCGGCAGGCGGGCGCGGGCGTCTTCGATGAAGGCGTCGTCAATTTCCACCGGAAGCAGGTCCGGGCAGGGGAAGTAGCGGTAGTCGTTGGCTTCTTCCTTGGTGCGCATGGAGCGGGATTCGTCCCGGTCACCGTTGTACAGGCGGGTTTCCTGCACGATCACGCCGCCATCCTCCAGGATGTCCATCTGCCGTTCCACTTCGTGGGCAATGGCCTGTTCCATGAACCGGAAGGAGTTCAGGTTCTTGGTTTCAGTGCGGGTGCCCAGGGTGTCGGAGCCTTTTGGCTTCAGAGAGATGTTCACGTCAAAGCGCATGGAGCCCTGGGACATATCACCGTCGCAGATGCCCAGTGAGGTCACCAGGCTGTGCAGCTTCTTGGCAAACGCGACCGCTTCCTCGGCGCTGTTCATGTCCGGCTCGGTCACCACCTCAATCAGCGGCGTGCCGGCGCGGTTCAGGTCGATGCCGGTCATGCCGTGATAGTCCTCGTGCAGGGACTTCCCGGCGTCTTCTTCCAGGTGGGCGTGGTGGATACGCACGCGCTTGCTGCTGCCGTCAGCCAGGTCGATGTCCACATAGCCGGGGCCGACAATCGGCTGCGCCAGCTGGGTGGTCTGGTAGCCCTTAGGCAGGTCGGGGTAGAAGTAGTTTTTGCGCTCAAACACCGAGCGGCGGCCGATCTCGGCGTTGGTGGCCAGGCCGAACATCACCGCGTAGCGGAATGCCTGCTCGTTGGGCACCGGCAGGGTGCCGGGCATGGCCAAGTC
Source organism: uncultured Marinobacter sp. (assembly GCA_964446185.1). Classification (GTDB taxonomy): domain Bacteria; phylum Pseudomonadota; class Gammaproteobacteria; order Pseudomonadales; family Oleiphilaceae; genus Marinobacter. Next base: position 12,009 of record CAYUNQ010000001.1, read on the forward strand.
CACCGCGTTGGCCTGGGTGTTGGGCTCGGCACCGAAAGCGGTGCTGGAACCGGAAAAAATCTTGGTCTGGGTGGCGAGCTGAACGTGAATTTCCAGCCCGATCACGATATCCCACTGCATGTGTTCGTCTCCTAATCCGGGCTTATTGGGGTTCACGCTGGTGCCAGTCGGTCACCTGCTGGAACTGATGGGCGGCGTTCAGCAGGCGGGCTTCGGAGAAATAGTCCCCGATAATCTGCAGCCCCACCGGTAAGCCGTCGACAAACCCGGCCGGCACCGACATGGCGGGAATACCCGCCAGGTTGATGGCGATGGTGAACACGTCCTCCAGGTACATGGACACCGGGTCGGTGTTCTTCTCTCCCTGCTTGAACGCAGGTGTCGGCGACACCGGGCTCATCAGCACGTCCACTTCCTTGAACGCATTGATGAAATCCTGCTGGATCAGACGGCGAACCTTCTGGGCCTTCAGGTAATAGGCATCGAAGTAACCGGCGGACAGTGCGTAGGTTCCCACCAGAATCCGGCGCTTCACCTCGTTGCCGAAACCTTCCGCCCGGGTGCGGGTGTACAGGTCATCAAGGTCTTTCGGATCTGCACAGCGATAGCCGTAACGCACGCCGTCGAACCGGGACAGGTTGGCAGAGGCCTCGGCCGGGGCAATCACATAATACGCTGCAATAGCCAGCTTGGCGTTGGGCAGTGAAACCTCCTTCACCGTGGCACCGAGCTTTTCGTATTCACGTACCGCGTTACGAACCTGTTCCTCCATAGCCGGAGACAACTGGTCGCTGAAGTATTCCTTCGGCAGGCCGATCTTCAGGCCTTTCAGCGGCTCGTTCAGGGTGGCCGTGTAATCCGGCACTTCGCGGTCGATGCAGGTGGAATCCTTCGGATCATAGCCCGCCATTACATTCATCATCAGCGCCGCATCTTCGGCGGTGCGCGCCATCGGCCCGCCCTGATCCAGGGAAGAAGCAAAGGCAATCATTCCATAGCGAGACACCCGGCCGTAAGTGGGCTTCAGGCCAGTAATGCCACACAGAGCGGCAGGCTGGCGGATAGAACCGCCGGTATCGGTCCCCGTCGCCGCCGGCACCAGCCGCGCCGCCACGGCCGCCGCAGAGCCTCCGGACGAGCCACCCGGCACCCGCTTGTCACCGCTGGACAGCCCCCAGGGGTTGGTCACCGCGCCATAGAAACTGGACTCGTTGGACGAACCCATGGCGAACTCGTCCATATTGGTCTTGCCCAGACACACCGCACCGGCTGCCTTGAAGTTAGCCGTGACTGTCGCGTCGTAGGGGGGCACAAAATTATCCAACATCTTCGAACCACAGCTGGTGCGAACGCCGCTGGTGCAGAAGATGTCCTTGTGAGCAAACGGCACCCCGGTCCACACCGTGGCCTTACCGGCAGCGCGCATCTCATCAGCGGCCTTCGCCTCAGCCAGCGCCTGTTCGTCGGAGATGGTAATAAAGCTGTTGTACTTGCCGTCTTCAGCTTTCAGACGGTCCAGGAACTGCTGAGTCAGCTCCACACTCGAAATCCTGCCACTCTCCAGCTCTTTGGAAAGCTCTGCTACAGACTTGTTATGCATGATAAATCCCGAAATCTCTGATGGACGACCAAATCACTCAATAACCCTGGGCACCAGATACAACCCATCCTCGGTAGCCGGCGCAATCGCCTGAAATGCCTCCCGCTGATTGGTCTCGGTAACCACATCCGGCCGCAGCTTCTGCACCGCATCCAGTGGATGTGCCATGGGCTCCACCGACTCGGTATCTGCAGCGCTCAACTGGTCCACCAGATCCAGGATATTGCCCAGATCTTTCTCCAGAGCCGAAACCTGCTCGCTGTCCACCTTGATGCGGGCGAGCACGGCAACTTTCTCAATGTCCGCGCGGGAAATGCTCACGTTGCCTCCAATAGAAGAGTGTGAAAACAATTTAATGACTGTTCTGAAGCCAGGAATAATGTTTGGCGATGCTTGTGGGCAGGGCTTTCCAAAACTGTGCGGAGCCATGGATGGCGGAGCCCAAGCGCCACATGGATGTGCCGAAGGAGCGTGTTTTGGAAAGCCCTGCCCACAAGCATCGGCGCACCAAAAGAACGGCGCACCAGACCCTGACTGCAATAAGGCTCGATATATTAGCAGAATCGCAGCCAAGATTGGCCCCGGAACACGCCCAATAATGTGAGAATGGTAAGCTCCCGCCCCGGATGGCGCCTTGCCTGAAAATGGCGCCACTGCTAAAGTTGCCGGATTCTTCTACATCCGCAACCGCAACTCTCAGGTTGAAACTACACTAATGCTGATTAAAAGACTCCGAGGCCTATTCTCAAGCGACCTGTCCATTGATCTGGGCACCGCCAACACACTGATTTTCGTACGTGATCGCGGAATCGTACTGGACGAACCCTCCGTTGTCGCCATCCGCACCAGCGGATCCCAGAAAATGGTTGCGGCCGTTGGTGCCGAAGCAAAACGCATGCTTGGTCGTACCCCGGGGAACATTACCGCCATCCGCCCTATGAAAGACGGCGTGATTGCAGATTTCGTAGTTACCGAAAAAATGCTCCAGCACTTTATTCACAAAGTGCACGAAAACAGCTTCATCACCCCGAGCCCCCGCGTACTGGTGTGTGTGCCCAGCAAATCCACCCAGGTTGAGCGCAAGGCCATCCGCGAGTCTGCCCTGGGCGCCGGCGCCCGTGAAGTGTTCCTGATCGAAGAGCCCATGGCGGCGGCCATCGGTGCCGGCCTGCCGGTAGAAGAAGCCAGCGGCTCCATGATCGTTGACATCGGCGGCGGCACCACTGAGATTGCCATTATCTCCCTGAATGGCATTGTCTACGCCGACTCTGTGCGGGTGGGCGGTGACAAATTCGACGAAGCCATCGTTACCTACGTGCGCCGCAACTACGGCAGCCTGATCGGCGATTCCACTGCCGAGCGCATCAAGCACGAAATCGGCTGCGCCTACGAAGGCCTGGAAGTTCGTGAAATCGACGTTCGCGGTCGCAACCTGGCCGAGGGTGTACCCCGGGCCTTCACCCTGAACAGTGAAGAAATCCTGGACGCCCTGCAGGAATCCCTGGCCCAGATCGTCCAGACCGTGAAAAGCGCCCTGGAGCAGTCTCCGCCTGAACTGGCTTCGGACATCGCCGAGCGCGGTATTGTGCTGACCGGCGGTGGCGCACTGCTGCGTGGCCTGGACAAGCTCATCAGTGAAGAAACCGGTCTGCCGGTGATCATCGCCGAGGACCCGCTCACCTGTGTCGCCCGTGGTGGCGGCAAGGCGCTGGAAGTCATTGATCGCGGTGGCATCGGAATGTTCTCCCAGGAGGGGTGACCCTGTGGGAGGGCTAAGCCATTAAGACCATCTTCGTCCAGGGGCCGGTTCCCGGCTTCAGACTTCTGCTTGTGATTCTGGTATCGGCAGCGTTGATCGCTGCCGATGGCCGTTTTGACAAGCTGGCACCCGTTCGCAGCGCCATCGCCACCGGCCTGGGCCCTGTTTACTGGCTCGGCAATGCGCCCTACCGCTTCAGTGACTGGTTCTCCGGCCTGTTTGTCAGCCGGGACGACCTGCAGCAGGAAAACGAAGAACTCAAAACCCGCCTGCTTATTCTCGAGCGCCGGGCCCTAAAATACGCCGCCCTGGCGTCTGAAAACAACGAACTGCGCCGCTTGCTGAACTCCTCCGAAGTGCTGGATGACCGGGTGATTGTTGGCGAAGTGGTCGCGGTCTCCCCGGACCCGTTCTCCCACGAGGTGGTCATTAACAAAGGCAGCAACGACGGTGTAACCACCGGGCAGGCGGTACTGGACGCCGAAGGCCTGCTCGGCCAGGTGATCCAGACCAGCCAGTTTACCTCCCGGGTCTTGTTGGTGTCAGACAGCAGCCATGCCGTACCCGTGGAAGTGGTCCGGAACGGCCTGCGCTCGATCCTGCTGGGCAATGGCGAAACCGATGAGCTGGAGCTGGTGCATGTGCCGGACACCGCCGATATCCGCGAAGGCGATATGCTGGTGAGCTCCGGCCTGGGCGGCCGCTTCCCCCGGGGCTATCCGGTGGCGGAAGTCAGCCGGATTACCAAGGAGCCGGGAGAGCCCTTTGTGGATATTGTTGCGGTGCCCAAGGCCCGCCTGAACCAGAGCCGCCTGGTGCTGGTGGTATTCCAGCAAAAAGAGGAGCCGGAACAAGCCCCGCCGGCACCCGCCGGAGAAGCGGAGGAGCAGAACTGATGTTGTCAGTAATCAGCTACCCCCTGTTTGTCCTGACGGTTGTGCTGGCGCTGGTGCTCAGTATTTCCTGGTTTCCGGTGGGCTGGTTCGAGTTCCGCCCCGAGTGGCTGGGCCTGATTGTCTTCTACTGGACCTTCCGGGCGCCGGCGCAGTTCGGCATCGTAATGGCCTGGTGTCTGGGCCTGTTGCTGGACATTCTGGAATCAACCCCGCTGGGGGTGAATGCCATGGCCATGGCGCTGATTGCCTTCCTGGTGCTCACTGTTCACCACCGCCTGCGCATGTACCCTTTACCCCAGCAATGCCTGATGGTGTTCCTGCTGCTGGGTATCAATCAGATGCTGGTGCATTTTGTGAAACAGCTGTTCGGTGCCGATACCCCGGGGTTCAGCTACCTGTGGCCGGCGCTGACCAGTGCCATCGCCTGGCCCCTGGTATCGGGGCTGCTCGACAGCCTGAACCGCAAACTCGGATAACCCTATGACCGGCCTGATCCTGGCATCCGCCTCTCCCCGCCGTGCCGAACTGCTGAGCCAGATCGGCGTAAGCCACCGGGCTTGTCCTGCAGACATCGACGAAACGCCCCTTGAGGGCGAGTCTCCGGAACAGTACGTGGAACGGCTGGCCCGGGAAAAGGCCCGGGCGGTTGCTGCCGACAATCCCGACAAGCTGGTGCTGGGCTCAGACACTACCGTGGTTCTGGCCGGCGAGATCCTCGCCAAGCCGGAGTCTGAAGACCATGCCTGTAGCATGCTGGCGCGGTTGTCCGGGCAGACCCACCAGGTGATGACTGCCGTGGCGCTCGCCAGCGGCCGCGAGTGTCAGTCCCGGGTGAACATCACCGAAGTGACCTTCCGTACTCTGTCTGAACAGGAAATCCGGGCCTACGTGGCCAGCGGCGAGCCGATGGACAAAGCCGGCGGCTACGGCATTCAGGGGCTGGGTGGTATTTTTGTCAGGGAACTGAAAGGCAGTTACAGTGCGGTAGTAGGGTTGCCACTACAGGAAACCGCCGAATTACTCGCTCAGGCCGGTTGTCCGGTCTGGCAGAACTGGCCGCGCAGTAAGGAGAACCAGGCATGAGCGAAGAAATTCTGATCAACGTAACCCCGGTGGAAACCCGGGTGGCACTGGTCGAAAACGGCATGTTGCAGGAAGCCTATATCGAGCGTACCAGTCGCAAAGGCATCGTTGGCAACATTTACAAGGGTAAGGTGGTGCGTGTTCTGCCGGGAATGGAAGCGGCGTTCGTGGATATCGGCCTGGAACGGGCCGCGTTTATCCATGCCTCGGATGTGGCCTGCACCCAGCCGGCCAGCGACGAAGCCAGCGAAGCACCCAAAACCGTGCCCGACATCCGCACCCTGCTGCGGGAAGGCCAGTCCCTGGTGGTACAGGTCACCAAGGACCCGATCGGTACCAAGGGCGCCCGCCTGACCACCCAGTTATCGATTCCGTCCCGCTACCTGGTATTCATGCCCGGGGTGAGCCACGTCGGTATTTCCCAGCGCATTGAAGACGAAACCGAAAGGGCCCGCCTGAAAGCCCTGATTGAAGAAGGTGCAGCCGAACACAGTGATGTGCAGGGTGGTTACATTATCCGTACCGCCGCCGAAGCGGCCCAGGCGGAAGAACTGATTGCCGACATGACCTACCTGCACCGGCTGAGCCAGTCCATCAAGGAGCGCATTGGCAAGGTACAGGCGCCGTCGGTTATCTATCAGGACCTGCCCCTGTTTATCCGCACCATCCGGGACCTGATCCGGCCGCAAACCGAAAAGGTGCGCATCGACAGCCGGGAAAGCTACCAGCGGGTGATGGAGTTTGTGCGGGAGTTCGTCACTGAATTTGCGGACAAAGTGGAATACTATCCCGGTGAACGGCCGATCTTCGATCTCTATTCCGTGGAAGATGAAATCCAGAAAGCGCTCAGTCGCAAGGTGCAGCTGAAGTCCGGTGGTTACGTGATCATCGACCAGACTGAGGCCATGACCACCATCGACATCAACACCGGGGCCTTTGTGGGCCACCGGAACCTTGAAGAAACCATCTTCAAGACCAACCTGGAAGCGGCCAGGGCCATCAGCCGGCAACTGCGCCTGCGCAACCTCGGTGGCATCATCATTATCGATTTCATCGACATGGAAGACCCGGAGCACCAGCGCCAGGTGCACCGCATGCTGGAGAAAATGCTCGAGCGGGACCACGCCAAGACCAAGATTACCGGGGTTTCGGAGCTGGGGCTGGTGGAAATGACCCGCAAGCGCACCACCGAAAGCCTGGGCCAGGTGCTGTGTGAGCCGTGCCCGATCTGTGACGGCCGGGGTTTCCTGAAAACCGCTGAAACCGTGTGTTACGAGATTTTCCGGGAAATCCTGCGGGTAAACCGGGCCTACGAGGCGGAAAACTACCTGGTGATGGCGTCCCAGAACGTGGTGGACCGGCTGCTGGACGAAGAATCCGACAACGTGGCCGACCTTGAAACCTTTATCAGTAAAACCATTCGCTTCCAGGTAGAGCCCTTCTACAGCCAGGAGCAGTACGATGTGGTTCTGCTCTGACGCCTGACCGGCGTAGCCAGCCGGGGAGTTCTCTGCCATATGTCGAGCCTCGATCACGACACCAACCAGCCGGAGCTGCCGCCAAGCGGCCCGGTTGGTCGTCTATTGGAGCTGATCGCAGGTATTGTCTGGTGGTCGATACTGGTGGTTCTGGTGTTGCTGGCGCTGTACGCGGGCATCGGCCGGCAACTGACCGCCCAGGTAGACCGTTTCTCCGACCGTATTGCGGCTGAAATCTCCGCCCAGACCGGGCTTGAAGTCGAGATAAACCGGCTGTCCTCCAGCTGGAGCTGGCTGGACCCGTCCCTGATCGCCTCCGGCCTGACCCTGTCCAGCCCGGACTCCGGTCTCACCATTGCTGAACTGGACCACCTCCGGCTGCGGCTGGATTTTCTGGCTTCGGTGGCCCGGCTGCGCCTGGTGTTCGAGGACTTCGAAGCCGACGGACTGGGCCTGACCCTGATCCGCGCCCCCGGCGACCAGTTATCTGACCCGGTCGAGCAGGTTGCCGAACTGGAACCCCTGACCGACGGCGTCGCCCGGGAATGGCTGCAACTGGCCGGCCAGTGGCTGTCAGAGCCGGAAGTCCGCATTACCCGGGTCAGCCTGGCCGTCGGCCAGAACGAGAACGACCTGCGCCACCTCTACATTCCCCGCCTTGATTTACTGTATACCCGTGGCCTGTTCCAGGCTTCCGGCCGGGCCATGCAAAGCGGCACGGCCACCCAGCTTGCCAGCTTTGCGCTGGTAGGTCAGCGCTTTTTCCGGGGCGACTTTACTGGCCAGCTCTACCTGGATGTGGATTCCGGGCGCCTGTTTGACGGCCTGATCGACGACCTGAGCTGGCGCGGTATCCGGGTGGAAGGCTTTGACCTGGGCGGGAGGGCCTGGCTGACCTTTGAAAACGGCACCCTGCAGCAGATTCAGGGCACCCTGGAAACACCATACCTGCAGCTGGGCGTCGGCATGGCCTCACTGGCCCCGCTGGAAGACATCAGCACCCGGTTTGGCTGGCGTCGCGGGGGTGACCTGATGTTGCAGGAGCTCAGGTGGCAATGGGATGGCGACCAGGTTGAACCCTTCAGCGTGCGCCTGCTGAACCAGCCCGACTCCTCCGCGCTGGTGGCCGATGCGGTTCCGCTGGGGCCGATCCGGCGGTTGGTGCGGGCTTTGTCGGTCTTGCCCGAGGTGGCCGAAGACGCACTGGATCACTATCGCCCCACCGGCTACCTGGACGATATGCTGCTGGATCTGCCGGAGCAGACCCGGGATTTCATGTTATCCGGGCAGGTAAGGGACTTAGGGGTTGAGCCCTGGCGCGGCGCACCTGGTGCCACCGGGCTCAACGGCCGTCTGCAGCTGACAGCCAATCAGGGCTTTGTTGAGCTGGATACCCACCAGCCTGCCACCCTGGGTTTCCCGGAATTGTATACCGGTAGTTGGACCTTGAACGCCATGACCGGCCGGGTGTCCTGGCAAGTCTCTGGTGGTGTTAGCCGGGTCTGGGCGGATGACCTGGCGTTTTCCTATCAGGACAATACCCGCCTGGCCGGCGCCTTTGAGCTGCGACTGGACCGTGCGGGTGACGATTACCTGGGCCTGCGCGTAGGCGTGGAGAATGCCAAGGCCGGAATGCTGGCAGAGTTTGTCCCGTCGAAAGTGGTCGACGAAGGGCTGTATCAGTGGCTCACCACCCGGATTACCGAAGCCGACATCACTGGCGGCCAGTACTATGGCCACGGCCGGATTGATTCCGGCGCACCCAAAGGCTCCTTTGTGTCATCCATGTGGTACGAGTTTGCCAATGCCCGGGTTCGCTACGACGACCGCTGGCCAGAGGTAGAAGCTGCCACCGGCCGGGTTGAAGTCCAGAATGCAGACACCCTGGTTACCCTGAACACGGCCCGGACCGGGGGGCTTGAGGTCAGCGAAGGCGTGGTCCGGGTTGTGCCGGGTAACGACGAGCAGCCCACCCGGGTGCTGGTGGATGTGGCATCAGGCGTGCCCGGCGATGCAGTCGCCTGGTGGATGGCCAACAGCCCCCTGGGCGAGCTGGCAGGGCCGGTGGTCAGTGGTGCCGGGTTTTCCGGGCAGTTCCAGCTCGGCCTGAACATTGATATTCCCCTGAGCGATGGTTCTGATGCCGTGGTGCAGGCCCGGGTTCAAACAGAAAACGGCGGCTTCCACCTGCCCGGGCCGGACCTCAGGTGGAGCGGGGTCCAGACAGACCTGACCTATCACACCAAACAGGGTTTCTCCGGTGGCCCGGTGCAAGCCCGTTTTATGGATCAGCCGGTCAGCGTCTCATTGACACAGAATGCAGCGGGTGATGCGCTCTTGATTCGCCAGGACGGCCGCCTGGCCCTGCCGGCCTTCTTTCAGCAGTCGGGACTGGGTAACGACACCAGCTTTGGCCTGGCGGGAACCCTGGATTACAGCGCGCGGATGCGGGTTGATTCCAGCGGGCCCTCGAGTATTGTGATGACCTCCGACCTTGCCGGCCTGAACATAGACTGGCCGGAACCGCTGGGCAAAACGGCTGACCAGGCCGCGCCGCTGGAAGCCCGGGTTGATCCTTTCTCCCAGGAAGGTGTGCACATTACCGGAGACTGGCAGGGCCGGATGGGGTTCGATCTGCTCTGGAGGGAATCTGCCGTGGACCTGCGGTTTGATTACCTGAGCCTGGGTAGCAACCGGCTGACCGACATCACCATTAACGCGCTGGACCTGGGCGACCGCTGGGTGGTCAACACCGAATCGGAACGGGCTGCCGGCCGGGTTGTTATTCCAGAAGGCGACGGCGTGGTTGAGGTCGACCTGCATACCCTGCACCTGAGCCGGGAGGGCGCTGCAACCGAACAGCAGCAAGCGCCTGAACTGCTGACCATGGAGCAACAGCTGGAAGCCTTCCGGCAGTTGGATATCGGTAGCTGGCCAGACGTTGATGGCCGCATCAGTAGTCTGAAACTGGGGGATGAGCCTGCAGGCAGCTGGTCGTTCCGGTTACGTCCGGCGCCCCACCAGTTGAATGTTGAGGCCATAGAGGGCCGCCTGGGCGGGCTGGAACTGACCGGCGACATGGTTTGGCGGGTAGTGAATGAGCGGGAAACCACCCGCTTCCAGGGCCAGCTGACTGGCGGCGCCCTGAATGGCCTGGAAGCGCTGACCGGCAGCTCCATACCCCTGACCAACCAGACCACGGCCGTGGAGCTGGATATCGACTGGCCTGGCGGCCCTAATAACATCGAACTCAGTGCCCTCAGTGGCGAGGTCAGTGTGCGTTTGGACGACGGGGTGATCATGGAGCAGAGTAACTCGGCCCAGTTGTTCCGGGTGTTCAACCTGCTCAACACCGACACTCTGTGGCGCCGCCTGCGGCTGGATTTTTCTGACCTTTACGAGCGGGGTGTGGCCTTTGATGCCATTTCTGGCAAGGCCCGTATCAGTGATGGCCTGGTAACCCTGGACCCGGAGCTGCAACTCGTGGGGCCGTCAGGAGCCTTCAAGATCAACGGCACCACCAACATGGCCGATGAAAGCCTGGATATGCGGCTGGTGGTGGTGTTACCGGTTACCCAGAACCTGCCCTTGGCTGCCATACTGATGGGTGCCAGTGCACCGATTGGTGGCGCCTTGTTTGTGCTGGACAAGATTCTGGGAGACCCGCTGAGTAAGCTGACCAGCGCCACCTACAGTGTTACCGGCAGCTGGAGCGAACCGACGGTTGAACTGCGCGGCGTATTCGACACTGCACAATAGCGAAGGAGAGGGCATGACAAAGGTAGCAGCGATTCAGATGGTCAGTGGTCACGACCTTGCCGCCAATCTGGAGGAGGCCGCGCGCTTGCTGGCCCAGGCAGCCGGGCAGGGGGCGAAGGTGGCCGTGCTACCGGAGAACTTTGCCGTGCTGGCCACCGCGAAGATGCGTGGGTGCGGTGAGCAGGAGGCCGGGCCGGAGCCGGTCATCCGCCGTTTCCTGGCTGACCAGGCCCGGCAGCACAAACTCTGGATTGTCGGCGGCTCCCTGCCGCTGGCGAGCCGGCCGGATGGCAGCCTGATCCCGGACCGGGTCCGGGCCAGTTGTCTGGTTTATGACGATCAGGGCCACGAAGTTGCCCGTTACGACAAGATCCACCTGTTCGATGCCATGGTGGAAGATGCCCACGGCCAATACCGGGAGTCAGACAGTTTCGAACCCGGAGAACAGGTGGTTACCGTAGACACACCGGCAGGCAGGCTGGGGCTGGCTATCTGTTACGATTTGCGTTTTCCGGAGTTGTTCCGGGCGCTACGGGAGCAGGGGGCCGACTGGGTGTGCCTGCCAAGCGCCTTTACCTGGCAGACCGGCGAGGCCCACTGGCACGCGCTGATCCGTGCCCGGGCCATCGAAAACCAGGTGTGGGTGGTGGCGGCCGGGCAGGGTGGCCAGAACAGCGAACGCCGGAAAACCTACGGCCACAGCCTGGTATGCGACCCCTGGGGGGACGTGGTTGGCGAGATAGAGCAAGGCCCGGGGCTGGTGCTGGCAGACCTGGACCTGGAACGGCTGGAACAGCTGAGAACCCGCATGCCGGTGTGGCAGCACCGGCGCTTATAAAACGGTGGGGCCTTGGGCCCCATCGGTTACTGTTCGGCGTCGTCGATCCATTCCCGCAGGGCGCGGAACAGTTTGCGCGACTGGCCGGTATTCTTCTCTTTTTCCACATCCTTGCGGGCATTACGCACCAGGTTGCGCAAGTGCTGCACATCGGCGCTCGGGCAGTAGTCGATAAACTCGCCCACCACCTTGTCACCCTCGGTAATCATCCGGTCACGCCAGCGCTCGGCCAGGTGGTGCCGGCGGGTGTGTTCATCGCTGCCGGCGTGGAAGGCATCAATGGCGCGGCTGACCGCCTCCGGGTCGTCTTCCTGGCGGATAATCTTGCCAATGTACTGCAGGTGCCGGCGCCGGGCTTCGCGCTGGGTGATACGGCGCGATTCCACAATGGCGGCCTTTAAAGGATCACTGATGGTCAGCGACGCCAGTTGTTCATCACTCAGGTCGAGCATGCGTTTGCCCAGTTCCTGCAGGGCGTGCATTTCCCGCTTGAGCTGGGATTTGCTGGGGCCAAGGTAATCCTCGGAATCCTGGTTGTGGGGCATGTCGTCGTGTTGGCTCATGGTAGCTTCCTCAAGCGTAGAAATAGGTGGCGAGCCCCAGGAAAGAGAGGAATCCCACAACATCTGTGGTGGTGAGCAGGATCACGCCGCCGGCCAGTGCCGGGTCAATATTCAGTTTCTTCAGTGTTAACGGCAGCAAGGTGCCGACAATTGACGCAACGGTCAAATTGATGATCAGTGCCATGGCGATCACCAGGCCGATGGTTGGATCTCTGAACCAGGCCATTGCTGCAGCAGACACCACCAGGGCAAACAGAAAACTGTTCAGTGTAGTGGCCAGGAATTCCCGGTTAAGCAGCCAGCGCACGTTGGCGTTGCTGACCTGGCCTACGGCCATGCCGCGGATCATCAGGGTCAGGGTCTGGCTGCCGGCAATGCCGCCCATGCTGGCAACAATAGGCATCAGCACTGCAAGGGCAACCACCTGCTGGATGGTTTCTTCAAACATACCAATCACCGACGCCGAGGTGAAGGCGGTAAATACGTTGACCCCAAGCCAGACGGCCCTTCGGCGTGTGGTTTTCAATACCGGGGCAAAGGTATCTTCGTCTTCATCCAGGCCGGCCATACTCATCAGGGAGTGGTCGGCGTCTTCCCGGATAACGTCGACCACGTCATCGATGGTGATCCGGCCCAGCAACCGGTTTTCTTCATCTACCACCGGCGCAGAGATCAGGTCGTAGCGCTCGAACAGGGTGGCCACCTTGGTGTCGGACAGGGTGACGTGGATCGGCTCGATATCGGTGTCCATCACCTCCCGCACCGTTGCGCCGGGATTGGACACCAGCATCCGGGTAATGGGCAGGATACCGATAAATTCGTCGCGTCGGCTGACCACAATCAGGCTGTCGGTCATCGGCGGCAGGGTGCGGTGCCGGCGCAGGTAACGCAGGACAACGTCAATGGTGATGTCCGGGCGCACCGTTACCGTATCGGTGTTCATCAGGCCGCCGGCGGTATCTTCCGGATAGGCCAGAACCTCTTCTACCCGCAGGCGGTCCTGGTCGTCCATGGTGTCCAGGACTTCCTGGATGACCGTATCCGGCAACTGCTGCAGCAAGTCGGCCAGGTCGTCCGACTCGAAATCCTCGAGCAGGTCGACCAGTTCCTGGGTGTTGAACTGGCTCAGGAAGTCGGCCCGGATGTCGTCCGCCATGTACTGGAGGACTTCACCCTCGCGCTGTTTGTCGACCAGGTTCCACAGCAGAACCCGTTGCCGGGGCGGAGATGATTCCAGCAGGTGGGCAATATCGCTGGGGCTCAGGCCGCCATTCAGGATGCGCGCTACCTGTTTGAGGGCACCACTGTCGAGGGCCTCACTGAGGGAGCGAAGCCGCTGTCGGGCCTGACTTTTTTCCAGAATGTCGGTCATGAAACCACCTGCGATCAGAAAACCTTTGTATTATAGCGGAGTTAGGTTACACAGGTGAGGAAGACTTGTAGGTGAATTGCGAAGTTTTATTCACCCTCGCCGAAATAGTCGTCAATCAGGCTGACCAGTGCTTCGATGGCTTCCTGCTCGTCCGGGCCGTCGGCAGCCAGTTCCACTTCGGTGCCCTGGCTGGCGGCAAGCATCATCACTTGCATGATGTTGCGGGCATCCACTTCCCGGCCCTTGGCGCGCAGCGTTATTTTGCTGTCAAACCGGGACGCGGTGGTCACCAGCTTGTTGGTGGCCCGGGCGTGCAGTCCGAGTTTGTTGATGATGGTAATGGGGCGGCAGATCATGGCAGCTTCAGATCTCCCCCCGGGCCTGCAGGTGTGGCAGTTCGGTGTGGCGTACCTGCACGTTGCGGTACTGCTCGCGGAAGTGCTTGCCCAGCTGTTCGCAAACGTAGACCGAACGGTGCTGGCCGCCGGTGCAGCCAATGGAGATGGTCATGTAGCTGCGATTACTGTCGGCGAAGGAGGGCAGCCAGGTGTTCAGGAAGCCGGTGAGGTCGTCCACCATCTGTTTGGTCAGGGGCTCCCGTTCCAGGAAGTCGATCACCGGCTGGTCGGTGCCGGTGTGCTTGCGCAGGCTGGTATCCCAGTAAGGATTGGGCAGGCAGCGCACATCAAATACATAATCGGAATCCACCGGCACGCCGTGCTTGAAGCCGAACGACTGGAACAGCAGGGCGATTTCCTGCTCTTTGCGGCCGGCCACCCGCTGCTTCACCATGTCACGCAGTTCGTACATGGAAAGCCCGGTGGTGTTGATGTACAGGTCGGCCAGTTTCGATAGCGGTTCCAGTAGCTGTTTCTCGTTGCTGATGGCTTCGCGCAGAGAGGTCTTGTCGTCGCTCAGGGGGTGCTTGCGCCGGGTGGCGTGGAACCGCTGTAGCAGGGACTGCTCGTCGGCATCCAGGAAGATAATTTCAATCTCGACACCGGTATTGCCCAGCTGGCGGTAGATGGTCTCGAAATTGGCGAGCTCGCCGGAAAGGTTGCGGGCGTCAATGCTGACCGCCATTTTCTTCAGGCGGCCGGGGGCCTCATGGGTAACGGCTTCCCGGGTGAGCGGGAACAACAGACCGATCGGCAGGTTGTCGATACAATAAAACCCGAGGTCTTCCAGTACGTGCAGGGCGGTACTCTTGCCCGACCCGGACCGGCCACTGACGATGATCAGCTTCATGGTTAGGCTCTCCTGTACGTTGATGCCAACAGTTATTGGCTACCGCTCGTCATTCCCTGATACAGGGAATCCGCATCCTGGCACTTGCGCAGGCGCTCGCAGAAGGCGCTGTCGTTGAACCGCTCAGCAAGCTGACTCAGCAACTCCAGGTGTTCGCTGGTGGCTTCTTTGGGGACCACCAGGGCAAACACCAGATCCACCGGCTGGTTGTCGATGGCATCGAAGTCCACCGGCTCGGTCAGGGTCATCAAGACACCGATAACCCGGTCCAGGCCTTCCAGCCGACAGTGAGGGATGGCGATGCCCTGTCCGATACCGGTGCTGCCGAGGCGCTCCCGGGACACCAGGTTATTGAAGATGTCATTATCGTTAAGAGTCTCGTCCTGATAGTGAATCCGCTCGGCAATAAACTCCAGCACCCGCTTCTTGCTGGACGCCGGTACCTGGCACAGCGTCAGTGCCGGAGCCAGGATGTTGTCGATGGTCAGGTATGTATCGCTCATGGATCGACTATGAACCCGTATAAAAAAAAGGCTGCGGCCGGTCGTCCCTGCCGCAGCTTGATCGATTTAAATACCCGTTAACGCGCGCTGGTGAGCGCTTAGCCGTTACCGTGCATCCGGTCTACGTTCTTTTCCTTGTACTTGAGGATCTGGCGGTCAAGCTTGTCCACCAGGGCATCGATTGCCGCGTACATATCCTCATTTTCAGCCTTTGCGTGGATCTCGCCACCACTCACGTGGAGGGTAGCTTCGGCCATCTGGCGAACTTTCTCAACTTCCAGCGTTACCTGACAGTTAGTGATTTGGTCAAAGTGGCGCTCAAGCTTGTCGAACTTGGTGGTGATGTAATCCTTCAGTGCAGGGGTAAGCTCTACGTGATGGCCTGAAATGTTGATTTGCATTGGCGTCTCCTGTTGTCATCGTGCCGGCATGGTGCCGGGCTGAGTACCAGAGCTTCGTGCCCTGGCGAAAATTTGTTGTGGTTACGGTAAAAGCTAAACCAGCCGTTTGCGTTCGTTCGAGGGAGGTATGTGCATGGCCTCCCGGTACTTGGCCACGGTGCGCCGGGCCACGTTGATCCCCTGTTCCCCTAGCATGGCCGCAATTTTGCTGTCGCTCAATGGCTTTTTCGGGGTTTCTTCTGCAATCAGTTTCTTGATCATGGCACGAATTGCCGTAGAGGAACACTCCCCGCCTTCCGCGGTGCTGACATGGCTGGAGAAGAAGTATTTGAGCTCGAAGATGCCCCGGG
>CAYUNQ010000001.1:27868-43353 GCA_964446185.1 uncultured Marinobacter sp.
TTCTGGGTGGTAACCCGGGAAATAGTCGATTCGTGCATTTCCACGGCCTGGGCAATATCCGACAGGATCAGCGGCTTCATCGCCTCTTCACCCTGGTCGAGGAAACCTTGCTGGTGCTCGACAATGCGGGTGGCCACTTTCAGCAGGGTTTCATTGCGGCTCTGCAGGCTCTTGATAAACCACTTGGCCTCCTGCAGCTGGTCGCGCAGGTAGGTATTGTCGGCGCTGCTGTCGGCGCGGCGGATCAGCGAGGCGTAGCTGGCGTTAACCCGGATGCGCGGTGCAATCTCCGGGTTCAGCTCTACCCGCCACCGGCCTTCGTGCTTGCGTACGATCACATCGGGAATGACGTAGTCTGTTTCGCCCTGGTCGATCACATCCCCGGGGCTCGGATTCAGGCTGGTGATCAGGGCCAGCACATCCCGCAGCTGATCTTCCTTCAGCCTGCTGCGGCGCAGCAGCTGGGCGTAGTCGCGGTTACCCAGCAGGTGCAGGAATTGGGTGACCACCTGGCGGGCCTGGCGCAGCCAGGGAGTGTCTGGTGGCAGCTGGTTAAGCTGGATCAGCAGGCACTCCTGCAGGTCCCGGGCAAACACACCGGGCGGGTCGAAGTGCTGGAGCCGGCGTAGCACCGCTTCTACTTCGTCCAGTTCCAGCGGGTCTTCGTCGGCGTCTTCGCTCAGGCCGGCGTGTATGTCCTGCAGGGTGGAGGTCAGGTAGCCCCGGTCGTCCACCGCGTCCATCAGGGCGTGGGCAATCGCCTGGTCACGCTCGCTCAGGGGGGTGAGGTTCAGTTGCCACTCCAGGTGGTCCCGCAGGGTCTCGGCGGGGGAGTTGCGGCTTTCGAAGTCTGAATCGTTTTCGTCATCATCCTTCGGGGCGCTGGCCGGAGCGGACTGGTAAATGTCTTCCCACGCAGTATCGACAGGCAGGTCGTCCGGAATGTTATCCGGCATGTCGTTTTCTGTGCTCCAGTCTGGCCCGTTCTCGGATTCGTCCCAGTCACTGCTGCTTTCAGCTGCGCTGTCGTCGCTGGAGGTGGTGTTTTCGCGGAGCAGGTCGTCGTTGCTCTGGGCTTCGGCCTCAGCTGCATCTGCCTGGTCGTGGTCATCGTCCTCGGCGGTTTCCAGCATCGGGTTGGAATCCAGCGCCTGCTGGATTTCCTGCTGCAGATCGAGGGTAGAAAGCTGCAGCAGCCGGATGGCTTGCTGCAACTGGGGGGTCATGGTCAGGCTCTGGCCCAGTTTTAGCTGTAACGAGGCTTTCATAACCATGGCTTAAAATCCATAACAGATTGGTATCCCGGTAAAAAATTACTCTGCCTAGCAAGATCTTTGCCGAGTTTACTTGTTACCGATCTGCAACACAATCAGACCTCGGTGACAGGGCTCCGGGTTGCCCGTTACAGGCGGAATTCATCCCCCAGATAAACCTCCTTCACCTGCTGGTTGGCGAGGATGGTCTCGGAGTTCCCGGAGGCGATAATGTGGCCGCCGGAAACGATATAGGCGTTCTCACAGATGTCCAGGGTTTCCCGCACGTTGTGGTCGGTAATCAGCACGCCAATGCCTTTATCCCGCAGGTGCCTGATAATGTGCTTGATGTCGCTCACCGAGATGGGGTCTACGCCCGCAAACGGCTCATCCAGCAGGATGAATGCGGGTTCCATGGCCAGGGCCCGGGCGATTTCCACCCGACGGCGCTCGCCACCGGACAGGGCCATGCCCAGACTGTCCCGGATGTGGGTAATGTGGAATTCTTCCAGCAATTCTTCCAGCTTGGCTTCCCGGTCGGCCCGGCTCATGCCTTTGCGGGTTTCCAGGATGGCCATGATGTTGTCCCGCACCGTCAGTTTGCGGAAGACAGAGGCTTCCTGGGGCAGGTAGCCGATGCCTTTTCGGGCCCGGCCGTGCATGGGCAGGGGCGTGATGTCCTGGCTGTCGATGGTGATGCGGCCACGGTCGGCTTCCACCAGGCCTACAATCATGTAAAAACAGGTGGTTTTGCCTGCACCGTTCGGGCCCAGCAGGCCCACGATCTCACCGGAACGGATTTCCAGGGAGACATCCAGGACGACCTTTTTCTGCTTGTAACTTTTAGCCAGATTACTGGCCCTGAGTACTGCCATCAGAACCTTCCCCGTTGCTGGATTGGCCGGTGTTGCGCGGCTGGATGACCATCTCTACCCGGCCGGAACCACCGGTTTCAGTGCGGCCGCCTTCAGCGGTCACAACCCGGCTTACGGTGTTGTAGTGAATGATGTTGCCCTTGAAGGTGTTGCCGTTCTGTTCGATCACGGCCTGGCGCTCGAAGGTGAGCTGGTTGTCCCGCGCAGACCAGGTAATGTTCAGGGCACTGGCGTTGGTCATGGCATCGCCTTCCCGGGAGGGCTGGCGGTAGTGGGCCGGGGCTCCGCTGGCTTCAATGCGGCTCAGACCCTGCTCGTCGCGGTACAGCACTACCCGGTCGGCTTCCAGGCGGGTACGGCCCTGTACCAGTTCGACATCGCCGCTATAGGTGGCCACGCCGGCAGTGTCGTCCAGTCGCGCAGAATTGGCGCTCACCTGTATCGGTGTGCCCGAGTCCATATCAAAGGCCATGGCCGGGGTGGCCAGCGTCAGCGCCACGGCCAGCAGCGCCGGCGGGAGAAAACAAAGCTTACCTGACGGTTTCATAATGCCCTTCCACCCGGGAGTTGAGTTCCAGTATGCGTTGATCAATCCAGGCCTTCATGCCGGTGGCCTGGGTGGTACCGAACGGCTCGGTAATGGTTACCGGCAGGTCGGTAGAAACGGTGCCTTCGGTGTTATTCAGGGTCAGCGCCTCGGTGGCCAGGGTGGCCTGGGAGTCGCCACTGGTGCGCAGTACGATTACGTTGCCCTCCAGGTGCATCAGGCCCTGAGACTGCAAAAGGCTACCTGCATCGGCTTCAATTATCCACGGTTCTGTTTCGGCCTGGCCCTCGCCGTAAAGGCGGGCCCTGGGGTCTGTCATCCGGGCGCTGCTGTCGTGGTCGAATTGTTCAATGCGCGGGCTGGTCATGTGGATTTCCAGCTGGCCCTGCTCATTCCACGCCCGGTAGTCGGCGCCCACCACAAAGCCGTCTGGCTCGGCGGCCCCGCGAAGCTGCGCCGCTTCGGGGTCTGGCGCCGGGGGCTCACTACTTTGCCACATCAGGTAGACCGTGGCGGCAATGGTTGCTGCCAGTGCCAGGGTTCTGATCCGGGGGTTGCCGGTTTTTGATGAAAAGAACTTGCGGATCATTCGGGCTTGTCCAGATAGGGGGCAAGACTGCCTTCAAGCTGGCCCCGGGCCCACAGGATCAATTCGCAGGCTTCGCGCACCGCGCCCTGGCCGCCGGCCGCGAGGGTGCAATAGTCGGCCTTCTGGCGCACCAGCCAGTGCCCGTTGGGTACGCTGATGCCAAGGCCCGCGTACTGCAGGGCCGGGAGGTCCGGCAGGTCGTCGCCCATGTAGCCAATCTGGCTGGCTTTGATGTCCATGTTGGCGACCAGTTCCTGCAGGGCCACCTTTTTGTCTTCCCGGCCCTGCATCAGGTGCTGAATGCCCAGGTCGGACATGCGCTTTTCAGTAAGCGGTGAGCGCCGGCCGGTAATCACCGCGACGGTAATGCCGGCCTGCATCAGCTGTTTCAGGCCCAGGCCATCCAGGATGTTGAAGGTTTTCAGTTCATCGCCGCTGGCGCTGAAGTACAGGCGGCCGTCACTCATGATGCCATCGACATCAAAGGCAACCAGCCGGATGGCGGCGGCCTTGGCTTTCAGTGTGTCGTGCCACTGGTTTTGCAGGGGGTGAACAATGCCGGTCATTCAGATAACCCCCGCCCGCAACAGGTCGTGCATGTTGATGGCGCCCACCAGCCGGCCGCTGTCGTCGGTCACCGGCAGGGCGTTGATCTTCAGCTCTTCCATAATATTCAGCGCCTCGGCGGCCAGGTTGTCGGCCTGAATGGTTTTACCGTGGCGGGTCATCACGTCGCGGATGGCTGTGGTGTGCACATCCACGGATTTGTCCAGGGTTCGGCGCAGGTCACCGTCGGTGAAAAGGCCGGTCATGTCGCCGCTGGCGTTCACCACGGTGGTCATGCCCAGGCCCTTGCGGGAGATTTCCAGCAGCGCCGTGCTGAGGGTGACATCTTCGGTCACCCTCGGGATTGCATCGCCGGTATGCATGATGTCGGATACCCGCAGCAGCAAGCGCCGACCCAGGCTGCCACCAGGGTGGGAAAAGGCGAAGTCTTCTGCACTGAAGCCCCGGGCTTCCAGCAGGGCAACAGCCAGGGCGTCGCCCATCACCAGGGTGGCAGTGGTGCTGGAGGTGGGGGCCAGTCCCAGTGGGCAGGCTTCGATAGCAACGCTCACATCCAGGTTAACGACGGCTTCCCGGGCCAGAACCGAGTTCGGGTTGCCGGTCATGCTGATCAGCGGAGCGCCCATGCGCTTGAGCAAGGGCAGGAGGGTGACCACCTCACTGGTGCTGCCGCTGTTGGAAATGGCAATCACCACATCCTGGGGCGTGATCATGCCCATGTCGCCGTGGCTGGCTTCGCCCGGGTGTACAAAGAAAGACGGGGTGCCGGTACTGGCCAGGGTGGCGGCAATCTTGTTGCCAATGTGCCCGGATTTGCCCATGCCGGTAACCACCACGCGGCCCTTGCAGGCCATGATCACCTCACAGGCTTTGGTAAAATCGCCATTAATGCGGCCTTCAAGGGCTTCGATAGCTTCCCGTTCGATGCGGATGGCCCGCAGGGCAGAGGTGCGGTAGTCCTGGCCACCTGAAGAATTGGAGTCTGTCATCTCGGCTGGTTATCCCACTGTCCGCTTGCTCGGTCTGGCTCACCCGGCCGCCATTCGGTGCCGGGAACGATTGGCCCGAAAGTATATCATTTATGAGCCGTAACACCGCCCGGTTACGCAAAGTTCAGAAAAACTGACCATTGCAATCAGTACATTTTACAGAGCTTTATTTGAGCTGTAGCAGCGCTTGCCTTAATGTAGGCGCTCCGTGAGAAGGATGGATTATGGAGTCATCTGCTTATATAACGCTTAAGGATGTGGTGTTCTCCCGCTCCGGTCGCCGTATTTTCGATGGCGTAACGCTGGATATACCGAAGGGCAAGATCACCGCCATCATGGGCCCCAGCGGCACCGGGAAGACGACACTGCTTCGGTTGATCGGCGGCCAGCTGCGGCCGGATTCCGGGCAGGTGGTCGTGGACGGCCACAATGTGCCGGCCCTTAAGCGCAAAGACCTTTACCGGTTGCGGGAAAAAATGGGCATGCTGTTCCAGAGTGGCGCCCTGTTCACCGATCTGAGCGTCTATGAAAACGTGGCCTTCCCGCTGCGGGTGCATACCCGGCTGCCGGAAGACATGATTCGCGATATTGTCATGATGAAGCTGGAAGCGGTCGGCCTGCGCGGTGCCCGCCGTTTGATGCCGTCAGAGCTGTCGGGGGGCATGACCCGCCGGGTAGCGCTGGCCCGCAGCATTGCCCTGGACCCGGAACTGATCATGTACGACGAACCCTTCGCCGGGCAGGATCCCATCGCCATGGGCGTGCTGGTAAAGCTGATCCGGGACCTGAACAGTTCCATGGGTCTGACCAGTGTGCTGGTCTCCCACGACGTGCCGGAATCCCTGAGCATCTGCCACTACGCCTGCATCCTGGCGGACGGCAAGGTGATCGGGGAGGGTACCCCGGAGCAGCTGCGCCAGCATCCCTCTGACCGGGTGCAGCAGTTCCTTAACGGCCAGCCCGATGGTCCGGTGCCGTTTCATTACCCGGCCAGCGATGCCGCCGCCGATTTTGGTGTCACCGGAGGCCCGGTATGATTGAACGAATCGCCACCCTCGGGCGAATGGGCCTGGACACTGTCTCTTCCCTGGGTCGCTCAGGGCGCTTCCTGGCGGGAGTGCTGGCAGGCATTCCCCAGCCGGCCACCGGTTTTCCGCTGCTGATGCGCCAGCTGTACTTTGTTGGTGTCCTGTCCCTCGCCATCGTGGTGGTATCCGGGCTGTTTATCGGCATGGTGCTGGGCCTGCAGGGTTACACCATTCTCAGCGATTACGGCTCCGAGGCCGCCATCGGCCAGATGATTGCCCTCACCCTTTTGCGGGAGTTGGGGCCGGTGGTGACCGCGCTGCTGTTTGCCGGCCGGGCCGGATCGGCACTGACGGCCGAAATAGGCCTGATGAAAGCCACCGAGCAGCTCTCCAGTATGGAGATGATGGGGGTAGATCCCCTGCGCCGGGTGATTGCGCCCAGGCTCTGGGCCGGCTTTATCGCCATGCCAATACTGGCCATGATTTTCTCCGTGGTGGGTATCTGGGGCGGCATGCTGGTGGGCGTGGAGTGGCTGGGCGTGTTTGAAGGCACCTTCTGGGGCAACATGCAGTCTTCGGTAGATTTTGTTGATGATGTGCTCAATGGCGTCATCAAAAGCGTGGTGTTCGGTTTTGTTTGTGCCTGGATTGCGGTGTATCAGGGCTACGATTGCGTACCCACCTCCGCAGGCATCAGCTCTGCCACCACCAAAACCGTAGTTTACTCATCGCTGGCGGTGCTTGGTCTGGACTTCGTACTGACCGCCGTTATGTTCGGCGATTTCTGATCAAACATTCAGGGAGCCTGCAATGGCACAAAGAACTACAGAAATAATTGTTGGCCTTTTCATGATTGCGGGGTTGGCCGCCCTGCTGTTCCTGGCGCTGCAGGTCAGTGGCCTGTCGCCGAAAACCGCCGGAGACCGCTATACCCTGTACGCCAACTTCAATGATACCGGCGGCCTGGCACCCCGGGGCAAGGTGTCCATGGCGGGGGTGACGATCGGCTCTATCCAGTCCATCGAACTGGACCCGGAAACCTTCCAGGCCCGGGTGGCGCTGGCCATTGATGCCGGAATTGCCAATATTCCGGCCGACAGTGCAGCAGTAATACGCACATCCGGGCTGCTGGGAGACCAGTACATTGATATATCGGTTGGTGGCGACCTGGAGTCTCTGAGTCCGGGCGACACCTTTTATTCCACCCAGTCCGCCATGAATCTGGAGCGGCTGATCAGTAACTTTGCCTCTGGCCGGTAATGCCGGGTGAAGAGCACCGAATTGCACGGGAGAACGCGATGATTGCCCTGAAACAACGCTTTATCTGGATGTTTGCCATGCTTGCCCTGGTAGCAGGCCAGGCCTGGGCTGATCCGGAAGCCGACCTAAAACACTATGTGGATGAGAATACCCAGAAGCTGGTGCAGAAGCTCAACGAAGAGAAAGGCCTGTACGAGCGGGATCCGGAAGCCTTCTACGCCAGCATGAACGAAACCCTGGATCAGTTTGTCGATTTCCGCCGCATTGCTGCCCGGGTGATGGGCCGCTACGCGCGCCAGACCTCGCCGGAGCAGCGCGATGAATTCGTGGACAAGTT
The DNA here is from genome assembly GCA_964446185.1 of uncultured Marinobacter sp. GTDB lineage: Bacteria > Pseudomonadota > Gammaproteobacteria > Pseudomonadales > Oleiphilaceae > Marinobacter. Next base: position 35,314 of record CAYUNQ010000001.1, read on the forward strand.
CAAGCGCAGCCTGTTCGACAGCTACGCCCAGGCGCTGGTGACCGCAGACAACTTCGAGATCCGCGTGCTGGATGCGTCCATCATGGACCAGAACGCAGACCGTGCATCGGTGCAGATGGAAGTTGTGACTGCCTCCGGTAACCGCTACCCGGTCACCTACTCCATGTACCGGAACAGCGAAGGCCGCTGGCTGATGGAAAACGTGATCGTGGAAGGTGTGAACATCGGCCTGGCCTTCCGGGACCGCTTTGCCCAGGAAATGGAACAGAATCGTGGCCAGGTGCAACTGGTTATCGACAACTGGAGCGATGCGGTAGAAGCCCTCAACCTGGATGAAGAGCTGGACCGTTCATGACCGCACCTGCCCCAGCTGCTGCGCTCAGCGGAAACACCCTGACGGTTACCGGTGAGGTCAATGCAGATAACGTTGTTGCCTTGCGCACGCAGGGCGAACAACTGATTAGCGCTGCCGGCGGCCCGGTGACCGTAGACCTTACCGGCCTTGCCACCGCCCACAGTGCGGTGCTTTCCATGCTGCTGTGCTGGCAGCGCCTTGCCATCGGCAACCGCCAGTCGCTGACCTTTCGGGGTGCCAGCGACCGCCTGCTGTCACTGGCGGCTCTCAGCAGTCTTGAAAACCAGATTCCCGGATTTGCCACACACAGCTGACCGGCGCCCGGGAATTGGTTACAATTCCGCCCCTGATTTCAAACCAGTCGAGGAATCCCTATGGACGCCGCCCAGGTTACTGAACTTGTTAAAGAAGCCCTGCCCGGTTGCGAGGTTCAGGTACAGGTCGATGGCAATCACTACCTTGTGATCGCTGTGGGTGACGTATTTGAAGGCCTGCCCACCATCAAGCGGCAGCAAATGATCAATAAGGTACTGTTCCAGCACATCATGGACGGCACCATTCACGCCCTTCACCCGAAAGCCTACACCCCGAGCGAGTGGGCCGAGCGGCAGGCCCAGGCCTGAACAGCACAGGACAAGTATTGTGGACAAACTTCTGATCGGGGGCCGCAAGCCCCTGGATGGCGAGATTCGCATTTCCGGCGCCAAGAACGCGGCCCTGCCCATTCTGGCGGCCACGCTGCTGGCGGATGAGCCGGTCACTATCGGCAACCTGCCGCACCTGAACGACATCACCACCATGATCGAGCTGCTGGGCCGCATGGGCGTGGAGCTGATGATCGACGAAAAGATGAGTGTTGAAGTGCACGCCAACACCATCAAGCACTTCCACGCGCCCTACGAACTGGTGAAAACCATGCGCGCGTCTATCCTGGTGCTGGGCCCGCTGGTTGCCCATTTCGGTGAGGCGGAAGTGTCCCTGCCTGGTGGCTGTGCCATTGGTACCCGTCCGGTGAACCTGCACATCCACGGCCTGGAGCTGATGGGTGCAGATATCAAGGTGGAGAACGGTTACATCAAGGCCAAGACCAACGGTCGCCTGAAAGGTGCCCATATCTTCATGGATACCGTGACCGTAACCGGCACCGAGAACCTGCTGATGGCCGCCACCCTGGCGGAAGGCAAAACCATCCTGGAAAACGCCGCCCGGGAACCGGAAGTGGTCGACCTGGCCGAATGCCTGATCGCCATGGGCGCAGACATCAAGGGCCACGGCACAGCGACCATCGAGATCAACGGCGTAGAGCGCCTGCACGGTTGCCACTACAACGTACTGCCGGACCGTATTGAAACCGGCACCTACCTGGTGGCAGCGGCTGCTACCGGTGGCCGGGTAAAGCTGAAAGATACCCGGGAAGACCTGCTGGAAGCGGTACTGCTGAAGCTGGAAGAGGCCGGCGCCGAAATCACCACCGGCCCCGACTGGATCGAGCTCGACATGAAGGGCAAGCGCCCGAAAGCGGTCAGCATCCGCACCGCACCGTACCCGGCGTTCCCCACTGACATGCAGGCGCAGTTTGCGGCCATGAACGCAGTGGCGGAAGGCACCGGTACCATCGTGGAAACCGTGTTCGAAAACCGCTTCATGCACCTGCAGGAGCTGATCCGCATGGGTGCCGATATTACCCTGGAAGGTAACGCCGCTATCATCAAAGGCGTGGAGCACCTGACCGGCGCACCGGTGATGGCCACCGACCTTCGGGCTTCTGCCAGCCTGGTGATTGCAGGTCTGGTTGCCGAAGGCGACACCATCGTAGACCGCATTTATCACATAGACCGCGGCTATGAATGTATTGAAGAAAAACTGCAGCTGCTGGGCGCAAGTATTCGCCGTTTGCCGGCATAATTAACCAACGGGAAACCGGATAGATCCATGACAGATTCCATCACCATCGCCTTGTCGAAGGGACGAATCCTCGAAGAAACCCTGCCACTGCTGGCGGAAGCCGGCATTGAGCTGGTGGACGACGTGAAAAAGTCCCGAAAGCTGGTGTTCCCGACCACAGACCCGAACGTGCGGGTACTGATCATCCGCGCTACCGACGTGCCCACTTACGTTCAGTATGGCGGCGCCGATCTGGGTGTGACCGGCAAGGATGTGCTGATGGAGCACGGCGGCGAAGGTTTGTACGAGCCGCTGGACCTGAACATTTCCTGCTGCCGGCTGATGACCGCCGGCAAGAAGGGCGAGCAGCCACCGGCGGGGCGTATTCGAGTGGCCACCAAGTTTGTGAACCTGGCGCGGCGCTATTACGCGGCTCAGGGGCGGCAGGCGGATATCATCAAGCTCTACGGGGCGATGGAGCTGGCGCCGATTCTGGACCTGGCCGATGAGATTGTGGATATCGTGGATACCGGTAATACCCTGAAGGCCAATGGGCTGGAACCGCGGGAGCTGATAGATCATATCAGCAGCCGGCTGGTGGTGAATCGGGCGTCCATGAAGATGAAGCATGGGCAGATTAACCCCATTATTGAAAAGATGGCGGCGGCTGTTGAGCGCCGGCGGGCAAGCCCGCAAGAGTAACTGATCAATCCAACGCAGGATTAGAGACATGACCGATAGAATCACCAGACTGAATACCACCCAGGGCGACTTTGACAGTGCGCTGGCCAAGTTGTTGGCGTGGGATGACAGTGTTGACCATCAGGTGAATGAGTCGGTTCGGCATATCCTGCGTGAGGTGAAAACCCGTGGCGATGCGGCGGTTCTGGAGTTTACCGAGCAGTTTGACCGGTTGAAGGCCGGTTCCATGGCGGAGCTGGAGATGGACCAGGGCCGTCTTCAGGAGGCTTTGGAGCGGATTCCCCAGAATCAGCGGGTGGCTCTTGAGAAAGCTGCTGAGCGGGTTCGGGATTATCATGAGCGGCAGAATCAGAAGTCCTGGCAGTATCAGGATGAAGACGGGACGATTCTGGGGCAGAAGGTGACGCCGCTGGACCGGGCGGGTTTGTATGTGCCGGGTGGTAAGGCGGCGTATCCGTCTTCTGTGCTGATGAATGCGATTCCTGCGAAGGTTGCCGGGGTTGCCGAGGTGATTATGGTGGTTCCTACGCCGGATGGTGTGGTGAATGACATGGTGCTGGCGGCGGCGGCGATTGCGGGTGTGGACCGGGTGTTCACCATTGGTGGCGCCCAGGCGGTGGCGGCGCTGGCTTATGGTACGGAAACCGTGCCTTCGGTGGACAAGATTGTGGGCCCGGGGAACATTTTTGTGGCTACGGCCAAGCGGGAAGTGTTTGGTGTGGTGGGTATCGACATGATCGCCGGCCCGTCCGAGATCCTGGTGATCTGCGACGGCAAGACTGACCCGGACTGGATCGCCATGGATTTGTTCTCTCAGGCCGAGCACGACGAGCAGGCCCAGAGCATTCTGGTGAGCCCGGATGCCGATTTCCTGGATGCCGTGGAAGCCAGCATCAACAAGCTGCTGCCGACCATGGAGCGTGAAGACATTATTCGCACGTCTATGCTCGGCCGCGGGGCGCTGATCAAAGTGGCTGACCTGAAAGAAGCCGCCGAGGTGTCCAATCGCATCGCCCCGGAGCACCTGGAGCTGTCGGTGGAAGACCCGCAAGCCATGCTGGACGACATCCGCCACGCCGGCGCCATCTTTATGGGGCGTCACACGGCTGAGGCCCTCGGTGACTATTGCGCCGGCCCGAACCACGTACTGCCCACCAGCGGCACCGCACGGTTCAGTTCACCGTTAGGTGTTTACGATTTCCAGAAGCGGTCGTCTCTGATCGGCTTCACCCCGGAGGGGGCAGATCGCATGGGGCGAGTTGCCTCTGTCCTTGCTCGCGGCGAAGGCCTGACCGCTCACGCCCGTTCAGCGGAGTACCGTATTAATGAGTAAGTATTGGAGTTCACTGGTCAGCGAATTGCAGCCGTATGTACCTGGTGAACAGCCGCAAATGGCGAACCTGGTAAAACTGAATACCAACGAAAATCCGTTTGGCCCGTCTCCGAAGGTGGTCGAAGCGATTCAGCGAGAGCTGAATGACAACCTTCGGCTGTATCCGGACCCGGAAGGGCAGGCCTTGAAAGACGCCATTGCCGCCTACCACGTGGATTTTGGCATCAACGCGAAGCAGGTGTTCGTCGGCAACGGTTCCGACGAAGTGCTGGCGCACATCTTCCAGGGCCTGCTCAAACACGACAAGCCGATCCTGTTCCCGGACATCACTTACAGCTTTTATCCGGTGTACTGCGGCCTGTACCAAATTGAAAGCAACGTCATTCCGCTGACTGACAGCTTCGAAATCAATCCGGACGACTACAAGCGGCCGAATGGCGGGATCATCTTCCCGAATCCGAACGCCCCTACCGGTCGTTACCTCGGCCTGCAGCACGTCGAAGAAATCCTGAAAGCTAACCCGGACAGCGTGGTGGTGGTAGACGAGGCCTATGTCGACTTCGGTGGCGACACGGCGATTCGCCTTGTTAACGAATACCCGAACCTGCTGGTGTGCCAGACCCTCTCTAAAGCACGCTCACTGGCTGGCCTGCGTGTCGGCTTTGCCGTGGGCAACGAAGAGCTGATCGAAGCCCTGAGCCGGGTCAAAGACAGTTTCAACTCCTATCCGTTGGACCGTTTGGCGCTGGTTGGTGCCGTTGCTGCTTTCGAAGACAAGCAGTGGTTTGAAGACTCCTGCAGCGGCGTCATCCGTGAGCGCCAGCGGGTAACCGAGGAACTAGAGAAACTCGGTTTCGAAGTGCTGCCGTCCAGGGCAAATTTCGTGTTCGCTCGTCATCCCGACCATGAAGGTGCAGAAATCGCGGCCAAGTTGAGAGAGCAGGGCATCATCGTTCGCCATTTCAACAAGCCAAGGATCAGTGATTTTCTGAGAATTACCATTGGCACCAGCGATCAGAATAACGCTTTGATCAAAGGACTGGATTCCCTGTAAGCGGGCAGTGCGAACCATGGCAAACCGAAACGACATCCTCGCGAAAATCAACGAATGGCTACAGCCAGACAACTTCCAGGACTACGCTCCGAATGGTCTGCAAGTAGAGGGCGGTGAGAGCGTAGATGTTATCGTGACCGGGGTCACCGCATCGCAGGCGTTGATTGACGAAGCCGTAAAACAAAACGCCGATATGATCCTGGTCCACCACGGCTACTTCTGGAAAGGCGAAGACCAGGCCATCCGCGGCATGAAAAAGAACCGCATCAAACAGCTCCTGGACCACGACATCAACCTCGTTGCCTACCACCTGCCACTGGACGATCACCCCGAATACGGCAATAACCGCCAGTTGGCCCAAGTTTTGGGGATACAGAACGCAAGGCCGATGGGTGGTTTGGTATGGCAGGGTGAGTTGCCCGAACCCATGTCACCCGAAAAGCTCGGCCTGCACCTCGCCAGAGTCTTGCACCGGCAGTCCCTTCACGTAGGCAAGGGCCCGGAAATGATCAAGTCGGTAGCCTGGTGCACCGGCGGCGCGCAGGGATTCATCAACGCTGCCGTGGATGCTGGTGTCGACGCCTACATCAGCGGTGAAATCTCCGAACCGACGACTCACACAGCCAGGGAATGCGGAATTCATTACTACGCAGCGGGTCACCATGCGACTGAACGTTACGGAGTTCAGGCGCTGGGAGAGGCGTTAGCGAGGGAGTTCGGAGTAAGACACCGGTTTATCGACTGCGATAACCCGGTGTGAACGACAGGGCGGGCGTTGGTTCTCAAGCTGAACGCTTGGAACCATCCGCATTCAGGCCGTAATCCTCAGCCAGCGTACCCTTGGCATCCGGATCAGACTTCGGCGCATAATCCCGCGGTGGCTCAGAAGGCTCCGCCTCTGCATGGCCAAGGCGACCAGAAGAATCCTGCCCGATTTCCTCCAGCCAATCCTCATCATTACACAGCCGGTTCGCGCCGCGGGCCATATGCTGATTTACATCCCGGTAGGTATCATTAAACCGCCGCAGCAAATGCGCAGACTCCATAAAGTGCTCATTCACCTGGGCCTGGTACCGCGTAAACTCACTACGCAACTCATCAACCTGCTGCTCCGCCCGGCGCTGCCGCAACGAACCTCCCTGACCAGAACGGCCAAACATAAGCCCGATGACAATGCCAACCACCAACGCGACAACCGCCGCCACAATCAGGTTTGTCATATAACAATCGTCCTTTCATTGCCTGCAAGTGAGCCATTCCTCATTTAAAGAGTATAACCCCCCGAACCGATGTATCCCATGCCGAAACACTGCGCCAATCGTCGTATTGCTCCGCAGCCCGCCCGGCGTGGCGAAAAAAGGTGAAATAGGCGACAATACCGCGCCCAAAAACCCACCAGCAGGCAGGAAAACCCTGATGACAGAAGCCATGTCCTCCGAAACCGTCGCGAACCTGACCCCTTGGCAACGCTACCAAAAGGATCTTGAACGCCCGGACTTTCACAAGGATCCGGCCCAGGAAGATGCCGTAAAGCGCCTGCAGGCACTGTACGACAAACTGGTGGAGGCGGAAAGTGAGCGCACCAAGGGCGGCCTGTCCAAGCTGCGCCGAAAACTGAAGAAGGGTAAGGAAGATCCGGTAAAAGGCCTGTACTTCTGGGGCGGCGTTGGCCGGGGCAAAACCTATCTGATGGACACCTTCTTCGAAGCCCTGCCGTTCGACCGCAAAATGCGCGTGCACTTTCACCGCTTTATGCAGCGTGTGCACAATGAACTCAAGCAGCTTAAAGGCGAAAAGAACCCGCTGGAAATGGTCGCGAAAAAGTTCGCCGGCGAAACCCGGGTTATCTGCTTCGATGAATTCTTCGTATCCGACATCGGCGATGCCATGATCCTCGCCACCCTGATGGAAGCCCTGTTCAGTCGCGGCGTTACCCTGGTATGCACCTCCAACATCGTACCAGACGGCCTGTACAAAGATGGCCTGCAGCGGGCCCGCTTCCTGCCGGCGATAGCCCTGGTGAAGCAGCATACCGATGTGGTCAATGTCGACGGCGGCGTGGATTACCGCCTGCGCACCCTGGAACAGGCAGAGCTTTACCACTGCCCGCTGGACGACCAGGCCGACATCAGCCTGCGCAAGAGCTTTGATGCCCTGGCCGTAGAGGCCGGCAAGCACAGTAAAACCATGGAAATTAACGGCCGCAAAATCCCGGCCGAAGCCCATGCCGATGACGTGGTGTGGTTCGATTTCAAAGCCGTGTGCGACGGCCCCCGCAGCCAGAACGACTACATCGAAATGGCCCGCCAGTTCCACGCCATCATCATCAGCAACGTACCGCAGCTGGGCAAAGACAACGACGACCAGGCCCGGCGGTTTATCAACATGATCGACGAGTTCTACGACCGCAACGTAAAAGTCATCATCTCCGCCGCCGCGCCCATCACCGAGCTGTACACCGGTGGCCGGTTGAGTTTCGAGTTCGAGCGCACCGAGTCCCGGCTGCTGGAAATGCAGTCCCGGGAGTATCTGGAGGCACCGCACAAGCCTTAAAGCGTTTGTTTTTTTAGTCAGTAATCCTTGTTCGTGTTTTTTTGTGGGTTTCGTGGCAAAAAAACTAAAAAAACACAACTCCGCGCCCGGGGCCGCCCGGTCGGCTCTGTCGGACCCCGCTTGCCCACAGGGCTTGACGCCGTTGTTTGGTAACTTGCG
>CAYUNQ010000002.1:0-3349 GCA_964446185.1 uncultured Marinobacter sp.
CCGCTCCGCAACCGCTGAGGATTCGGCGGCGTTGGACGATACCTGGTCGATGGACACCGCCATCTCGTTAACCGCGGCAGAGGCGCCGGCAATTTCCTGGGCCTGGTGCTCGGAAGCATCCGCCAGGTGCATGGCCGTGGCCTGGGTTTCCTGGGCCGCACCGGCTACCCGTACTGCGGTGCCCCGGATGGCCTGTACCAGTCCGCGCATCTGGTCGATCGCGTAGTTGATGGAGTCGGCGATGGCACCGGTGAAGTCCTCGGTTACCGTGGCCTCGGTGGTCAGGTCACCATCGGCCAGGTCGGCCAGTTCGTCCAGCAGTCGCAGGATCGCGTTCTGGTTCTGCTCGTTCTGTTCCTGGGTGGTTGCCAGACGGGACTGGGCATCGCGGTACAGGGCCAGGCCGATGAACACAACAATGGCTACCATGGCGGCCAGGATGAAGAAGGCCAGGGTCGGGCTGATTACCCGCGAACCGGACTGGGAAGCAAAGCCGTCAGCCAGCACAGACAGTTCGGCCAGCAGTGTCTCGGAGTTTTGGAAGATGTCGCTGGCAGCGGTACGAACCTTGAAGAGGTCGGGAGAGGCTTCAAGAATCGCGTCAACGTTCTGGGAAACGAACTCGAACAGCTCGTCGACTGCCTCCAGGCCGTAGATGGCATCTTCATCAGCTACCCGGCTGATACCCATGGCCGGGTTGCCGTTGAGCTGACCGTCCAGAACCCGCCCGAACAGGCTGGCGTCACGGCCGAAACGGTCGGCGGCGATAACGGCGTCTTCGTCACCGGACAGTACGTTGTTAACAGAGCGGACAATCCGCTCGGCCAGCAGCGACTGGCGCTGGGCCAGCGAAATCTGCTCGGCCGGGGCGTCGTTGTCCAGCAGGATCTGAACGATGTCGTCGTATTCCACCTGCAGCTGCGGGATGGTTTCGTTCAGGGTGCGGGCTACTTCGTGCAGGCCCAGTACCGCTTCCCGGGTGGACAGGATGCTGTCAGCGTTTTCGCGAACACTGTTCCAGTGCTGCTGTACACCACTCTGTTGTGCCAGTTCGCTGGCCGGAAGGCCGGTCTCCGGATTGCCTTCGGTAACACTGGTCCAGAACTGCTGGAATTCATCCCGTGAGCGACGCAGCTGGTCGAACGCTTCGGCGGTACCGCCGGCAGCCTCGGTCGCGTTCTTCGCGATCTCCTGGGAGAGCACCCGCATTTCTGCCGTGCTGGCAATGTATTGCTGGTCGTTCTGGCCGTCCTTGTTGATGATGAATAACACCACCACGAGCAGGACGGTAAGTGCAATCAGCGCTGCGATCAGGCCGGCAACGAGTTTGTTGCCGCCCTGTCCGGTACTGAGTCTTCCGGCTCTGTTTTTCATTTTCTGGCTCCCGGCCTCTTTCTTCTGGAAATGGCAAAGTTGGTGTAGCGGGCTTCAGGTGGTCGGGGGGATGTTCCCGCCAGTGCCATCACCCTTACCACTGTGCAACATCAAGAAAGCGTTCGTCTTCTACCAGAGCGGCAGCGGAGAACACTTTCCAGATTTCGTTATTACGCTCGTAGCCGCCGTTAACAAACGGCTGAACGCTTTCGGGCACGCCACTGGTGTGGGCCCTGAAACTGTCTTTTGCGAAATACTGCATGCCCAGCACGGTGTCGACCACCAGGCCGCTGAAAATGTCATCCTGCTCAACCACCAGCACCCGGCGTTCGCGGGCATTCCGTGACGAGCGGGGGATGTCGAAGAAGTTGGCCAGGTCAACCAGTGGAAGCAGCCGGCCCCGGACATTGGCGGCACCCATCAGGAACGGGCGAACGCCCGGGATATGGGTAAACCGGGGCACGTGCAGTATTTCTGTGACTTCCCCCATGGGGGCAACGTAGTGCTCGCCGGCCAGGATGAAGCCGATACCGTTCCACAGCTCAACGGCTTCCTCCTGTTCCGGCAGACCGGCCGCCATGGAGCGGCTGCGCCGGGCGATATCCGTCAGAACAGCAAATGGGGCGGCCTGGGCTGACATGCGTACTCCAAAGTCAGGGATCAGGCAATCAGGCTGTTGATTGTCTTGATCAGGTCGTCTTCGTTAACTGGCTTCACCAGGTAACCCTTGGCACCCTGACGGGTTCCCCACACGCGATCCGTTTCCTGGTCCTTGGTGGTGACAATCACAACCGGGATAGAAGCGGTTTCTGGTGCGCGGGTCAGCTGGCGGGTAGCCTGGAAGCCGTTCAGGCCCGGCATGACCACGTCCATCAGCACCAGGTCCGGGGTTTCCGCTCGCGCCTTGGCTACGCCGTCGGCACCGTTGTCGGCGGTCAGCACTTCGTGCTTGTGCTTTTCCAGGATGGTGGAGATTTTCTTAACTTCAGTTGGCGAATCGTCAACAATCAGAATGCGGGCCATGATTTCCTCGATGGTTCTGGGGTTCAGCAGGGTTTACTGTTCCGCCTGCGGCATGTACTGGCGGATGGTGTTAAGCAGCTCGTCCTTGCTGAAGGGTTTGGTCAGATACTGGTCGGAGCCTACGATACGGCCCTTGGCCTTATCGAACAGGCCGTCCTTGCTCGAAAGCATGATTACCGGCGTCTTCTTGAAAGAGGAATTGTTTTTGATCAGTGCGCAGGTCTGATAGCCGTCAAGCCGGGGCATCATGATGTCGACAAAGATGATGTCCGGCTGGGAGTCGGCAATCTTGGCCAGAGCGTCAAAGCCGTCAGTGGCTGTGATGACCTCACAGCCGACCTTTTTCAGGAGGGTTTCTGCGGTGCGACGAATGGTTTTGCTATCGTCGATCACCATGATCTTCAAGTTCTCGAAGTTGTCATCCATTGTCCAACTGCCTTGCGCTCTAGCGAGTGTCGTTATTTTCGAACGGGGTTGTAACACAAACATTAAGGTTGATCTATAAGCCCCGCACATTTATAGATTATCGATGGCCGGATAAAAAGCATTAGTTTGTGACTAAATGTACTTCTGCACGCTGCGTCACGGATTGGTGTGGCGATTTATCCGGGTGCATTTATGGCTCGGGTACAATACCATTTAGGGCTTCAGCATAGCACCTTGCAGCCGGTTCGCTCTGCATACCGGTTCTTGTTTTTGAAAGAGCGGCTTCCGGCTCCCCAACCGACATTCCAGGAGACCCTATGACAATCCGGCTCGGGATCGTGATGGATCCTATCGAGGATATCCATTTCAAGAAAGACAGTTCGCTGGCCATGTTACTGGCGGCCCAGAAGCGGGGCTGGGAAATCGAGTACATGGAATTGCAGGATATGTACCTGGCTGGCGGCCAGGCCCGCGCCCATACCCGCAAGCTGACTGTGCACAACGACCCGGAAAACTGGTTCAGCTA
>CAYUNQ010000002.1:3359-7208 GCA_964446185.1 uncultured Marinobacter sp.
GGGGCGGATATTGCGCTGGGAGACCTGGATGTGATCCTGATGCGCAAGGACCCCCCGGTCGACCGGGAGTTCCTGATGGCCACCTATATACTCGAGTCGGCAGAGCAGCAGGGCGCCCTGGTGGTGAACCCTGCGGCCACCCTGCGGGATTGCAACGAGAAGCTGTTTGCTACCCAGTTCGAGGATCTCACACCACCGTTGATTGTGACCCGTTCATCCCAGCGGTTCCGGGATTTCTATGCCGAGCATGGTGATATCATCATGAAACCGGTAGACGGCATGGGCGGTCGGTCTATTTTCCGGGTCAAAGAGAACGATGCCAACCTGGGTGTGATTATCGAAACCCTGACCAACCATGGCGCGCACCAGGCCATGGCCCAGAAGTTTATTCCGGAAATCTCTGACGGTGACAAACGCATTCTGGTGATCGATGGCGAACCTGTGCCCTATGCCCTTGCGCGAATTCCGTCGCAGGGCGAAAATCGCGGCAACCTCGCTGCGGGTGGCCGGGGTGAAGGCCGTGAACTGACCGCCAGGGATCGTGAAATTTGTGCCCGGGTGGCGCCGGTTATCAAGGAAAAGGGCCTGATGTTTGTGGGCCTGGATGTGATCGGCGACTATCTCACCGAGATCAACGTAACCAGCCCCACCTGTATCCGGGAGCTGGATGCCGCCTTCGGTATTGATATTGCCGGCACTTTGCTGGATGCCGTTGAGCGCCGTCTGAAACAGGGCTGAGCCCCGGTGGCAATCGGAACAGAAAGTCAGGAAGGGTAATGGCAGTTCAGGTAAGCGATTTCGACCGGTTTTCCTTCACCCTGTTCATGGCGCTGGCGGTTCACGCCATCGTGGTGCTGGGTATTACCTTCGCGCCGGAACCGCCCCGCAGCTCTGCCCAGACCATGGAAATCACCCTGTCGCAGTTTGACGACCAGGAGGCCCCCGACAAAGCCGACTTCCTGGCCCAGACCAGTCAGCAAGGCAGCGGCACCGAGGAGCAGGCGATGGAGCTGACCTCGCCGCAGCCGGCAGAGGTGAGTCAGCCTGAGGTGGCACAGGTCCAGCCGGATCCGGCGACCACCACAGCGCCCACGCCCCGGCAAGAGCGGGCCGTGGTGCAAACGGAAAGTGCGGCCCGCCAGCAGGTCCGGCAGCCGGAAAACCGGGAAGACCCGGAACCCCTGCCTCAGGCTGAGCGCAAAAGCCTGATGGAGCGCAGCCTTGAGATTGCCAGCCTTGAGGCCCGTTTCGATGCCCAGCAGCAAGCCTATGCCCGGCGGCCGAGGGTGATGCGGGTAACGGCGGCTTCCACCATGAGATCCGATAACGCCTGGTATGTGCAGAACTGGGTCAGCAAGGTAACCCGCGTTGGCAACATGAATTACCCCAACGAAGCCCGCCGCGCCGGAATCTATGGTGATCTGCGTATGCTGGTTTCTCTGCGTAAAGATGGCACAATCAAACAAGTGGCGATTCTTCAGTCGTCCGGCAGCACGGTGCTCGATGATGCCGCCATCCGGATTGTGCGCATGGCGGCGCCTTTTGCACCCTTCCCGGAAGACATGCGTGAGCAGGTCGACGAACTGGAAATCATACGAACCTGGTCGTTCCAGAGGCGGGGGCTGACATCGGGATGAAAACCGGCACAGAGACCACGGCAAGCCTGAGGCACCACTTTCTGGTGGCATCGCCCTGGCTGGCTGATCCCAATTTTCACGGTGGTGTGATCTACCTGTGCGAACACTCCGCTGACGGTGCCCTCGGGCTGATGGTCAACCAGCCGCTGGACATCCATCTGGGCGAAATCCTTGAACAGCTCGATATGCACGGTGGCGAGCTGGACCTGCCGGTGTTCAGTGGCGGCCCGGTGCAGCCGGAGCGCGGCTTTGTGCTGCATTCTCCCGGCACGCACTGGCAGAACACCGCCACAGTGACCGACGACGTCCTGCTGACCACCTCCCGGGACATCCTGGAAGGCATTGGCCGTGATGAGGGCCCGGAGGAGTTTCTGGTCGCGCTCGGCTATTCCGGTTGGGGCGAAGGCCAGCTGGAGGAAGAGCTGGGCAGTAACGCCTGGCTGACCTGCCCGGCCAGCACCGACATCCTGTTCCGCACCCCGGTGGAGAAACGCTACGAGGCGGTGCTGAAGCTGATCGGAATTGACCTGAACCAGCTCAGCGATTCGGTGGGCCATGCCTGAGACCGGTAATCGCAGAGTTCTGGCGTTTGACTTCGGTACCCGTCGCATTGGTGTGGCGAGCGGTCAGGAGATGCTTGGCACTGGCCAGCCGCTGGCCATGATTCCGGCCCGTGACGGCATTCCCGACTGGCAACAGATTGAATCGCTGCTGGCCGAATGGCAGCCGGATATCGTGGTGGTGGGCCTGCCCCTGAATATGGACGACACCGAGAACGACATGTGTGCCCGGGCCCGCAAGTTCGGCAAGCGCCTGCATGGCCGCTACCATGTGCCGGTAGACATGGTCGACGAGCGACTCACCAGCTTCGAGGCCAAGGGCGATGTCATGGCCGCCGGGGGCAGCCGGGATTTTGGCCGTCATGGCGTGGACGACCGGGCGGCTGTACTGATTCTGGAAACCTGGTGCCGGGAACAGACCGGCAAACCTGACTGACGAGGCATCAATGACCGCATTGCTTGATATCAACCTGCTGCTCGATGAGCTGGAAACCGGCCTGCGCCGCGTTCTGGAGCAGCGCGGTGTCGACAGCCCGGCGCTGATCGGTATCCGCACCGGCGGCGTCTGGCTGGCCGATGTAATGAGTAAGCGGCTGGGCCTGGACGAGCCGTTTGGCGAGCTGGATATTTCCTTTTACCGGGATGACTTCAGCCGCATTGGCCTGAACCCGAAGGTGGAGCCCTCCAGCCTGCCCTTTGATACCGAAGGCCGCGACATCATCCTGATTGATGATGTGATCATGAGCGGTCGTACCATCCGCGCCGCCATGAACGAGATCTTCGATTATGGCCGGCCGGCCAGTATCATACTGGCCACACTGATTGACCTGGGCGCCAGGGAGTTGCCGATACAGCCGGATGTCACCGGCAGGGCACTTGAACTGGAGGCCCATCAGCGAGTAAAACTGCGCGGCCCAGAGCCGCTGCACATCGAGCTTCAGGAAACCGGGCAGTAATACTTCCCCCTCAGACGACAGGCGAGCTATGACCGCGAACGACCCCTCCCCGAACCACTTGCAGCTGACCCGGGATGGTCAGTTGCGGCATTTTCTTACCCTGGATGGCCTGGGCTGTGAGTTGCTCACCGACATCCTCGACACCGCCGACTCGTTCATCGAAGTGGGGGAACGGCGGATCAAGAAAGTGCCCCTGCTGCGCGGGCGAACAGTGGTCAACCTGTTCTTCGAGTCCAGTACCCGCACCCGCAGCACCTTCGAACTGGCCGCCAAGCGTCTGTCTGCCGACGTGCTGAACCTGGATATCAATACCTCCGCCACCTCCAAGGGCGAGTCCCTGTCTGACACCTTGCTCAACCTGGAAGCCATGGCCAGCGATATGTTCGTGGTGCGCCATTCCCAGAGCGGCGCGCCGCACTTTATTGCCGAAAGCGTGACCCCGGGCGTGGCCATCATCAACGCCGGCGACGGTCGCCACGCCCACCCCACCCAGGCCATGCTCGACATGCTGACCATTCGCCAGCACAAGGGCAGCTTCGAAGGCCTGAAAGTGGCCATCGTTGGCGACGTTCTGCATTCCCGGGTGGCCCGTTCCCAGATCCGTGCCCTGAACGTACTGGGCGCAGAGGAGGTGCGGGTGATTGCACCGGGCACCCTGTTGCCCAGAGGCGTGGAAGACCTGGGCTGTACCGTGGA
>CAYUNQ010000002.1:7218-35206 GCA_964446185.1 uncultured Marinobacter sp.
ACGACATGGCCCGGGGCATGCGGGACCTGGACGTGGTGATTATGCTGCGGCTGCAGAAAGAACGTATGGAGGGGGCGCTGCTGCCCAGCGAGCGGGAGTTCTACCGGCTGTACGGACTGAACCAGGACAAGCTTGCACTGGCAAAGCCGGACTGCATTGTAATGCACCCGGGGCCCATCAACCGGGGCGTCGAGATTGAATCAGCGGTGGCCGACGGCCCGCAATCGGTCATCCTCAACCAGGTGACCAACGGCATTGCCATCCGCATGGCGGTGATGTCCATGGCCATGGGCGGCCAGGTGGCCGAACGCCAGCAGAAACACAGTGATCACGAGGGAGCCCGGGCATGAGCGGCCAGCAGTATGACAGTCTGAAAATTACCGGTGGCACCCTGTTCGACGGTTCCGGCACCGAAACCGACAACCCCGGCCTGCTGGTTCGCAACGGCAGGATCGAGGCCCTCGGCAGTTCTGCGGTAAATGCCAGCGCGGACCGGGAGTTTGATGCCAGTGGCTGCGTGATCGCCCCGGGTTTTATTGACCTGTGCTGCAACCTGCGGGAACCGGGTAACGGCCAGAAGGGCAACATCGCCTCGGAAACCCGGGCTGCGGCCCATGGTGGCTTCACTACCGTGTGTGCCTCGCCGGAAACCTCGCCGGTTAACGACTCCAGTGCGGTAACCCACCTGATCCGCGAAGGCGCAGACTCCCGCGGCTCGGTCCGGGTACTGCCGGTGGGCGCCATTACCCGGGGCCTCGACGGTGAGATGCTGAGCGACATGGCGGGCCTGAAGAATGCCGGTTGTGTGGCGGTGGGCAATGGTTCCCGGGGGGTACGTAATGCCCGGATCCTGCGCCGTTGCATGGCCTATGCCCAGACCTTCGGCCTGACCGTGATGTTCAGCCCGGAAAACCAGGCCCTGGCTGCCGATGGCTATGCCCACGATGGCGGGGTGGCTACCCGATTGGGCCTGCTGGGCATCCCGGAAGTGGCGGAAACCGCGGCGGTGATGGAAATGCTGCTGCTGGCGGAAGAAACCGGTGTGAAGCTGCACCTGAGCCAGCTGTCCTCCGGCCGGAGCGTGGAAATGCTGGCGGATGCCCGCAAACGCGGGATTCAGGTGACGGCCGATGTGGCCATGCACCAGTTGTGTTTTACCGAGCAGGCCCTGGCGGGCTTCGACAGCCGTTTCCACGTGCGCCCGCCACTGCGATCCGAAGCCGACCGGCAGGCGCTGGTGGCCGGTGTTCGGGATGGCGTGATCGATGCCATTGTCAGCCAGCACCAGCCCCACGACAGTGCCGCCAAGCAGGCACCCCTGCCGGCTACGGAGCCGGGCTTGTCGAGCATCGAAAGCGTGTTGTCACTGGGCCTGGAGCTGGTGGCCCGGGGCGAGTTGGAGCGCGCCCGGCTGCTGACAGCCCTGACCGCCGGTCCGGCTTCGGTGTTGGGTCGAAACGCGCGGCTGGCGGAAGGCGAAGCGGCAGATCTGTGCGTGTTCGCGCCGGAGCAGTCCTGGCAGCCGTCCGTGCAGACCTTGGTCTCTGCCGGGCTGCATGCGCCGGTGCTGGATCGCGAACTACCTGGCCGGGTCCGGCTGACCCTGGTAGCCGGTAAAACCGCCTGGACCGATCAGCGCTGATCGGTCATTCGTGAAAGTGCGGCAGAGGTTGTCCGGCCTCTGTCGACACGGTCACAGATTCCCCCCTGTTGCTGAAAAACCCTTGTGAACAGGCACCCGAGCCAACGTATCCTATGGGATGACCCCTTATGGTTGTCCCAGGACACCGGCAGCGGCTGCCTGACTGCAGCCCGCGCCAGAGAATAATAATCCAGGAGTGAACCCGTGAAGCTATCCAGTCTTTCCCGCCGGGTTGTGGCGGCGGCTGCCCTGAGCGCCAGCCTTGTTGTACCCGCCCTTGCCCCGACGATTGCCCACGCCCAGACAGAAGTTATCGAGCGCAGCTTCTGTGTGTTTGATCCGGTCGGAGCCAACGGCCCGCTGTTCGCCATAACCAGGGAATTCCAGCCGGTTGCCCTGCAGCAGGGTATCAAGCTCAACCTGCGCGCCTACACCGATGAGAAAGTGGCGGCGGAAGACTTCAAGGCCGGCCAGTGTGATGCCGTGCTGCTGACCGGCACCCGTGCCCGGGAGTTCAACAAGTTCACCGGCAGCCTCGAGGCCATGGGGGCAGTGCCCGGCGAAGAAGAAATGCGCTTGCTGTACAACACCCTGAGCCAGTCCAAGGCCCGGCCCTTCCTGATCGACGGCCCCTATGAAGTGGCTGGCGTGTTCCCCGGTGGTGCCATTTACCTGCACACCCGGGACCGTAACGTCGACTCGGTAGAAAAACTGCAGGGCAAGCGCATCGCCACCCTCGATTACGACTCGGCCTCTGTGCGCATGGTTCGCCACGTTGGCGCTTCTGTAGTGGGGTCCAACTCCGCCAACTTTGCCGGCAAGTTCAATAATGGCAGCGTTGACCTGGCCTATGCCCCTGCGGTGGCTTACCAGCCTCTGGAACTGTACAAGGGCGTGGGTGAGAAGGGCGGCGTGTTCAAGTACGCGCTGGCGTATATGAATTTTCAGGTCATCATCCACCGTGACCGTTTCCCGGATGATGCCGCCCAGATGGTGCGGGACCAGGCCATCAAACGGCTGGACGAAGCCTACGCGATTATTGCCGAAGCTGAGTCCGGCATTCCGGACAGCGTCTGGATGCACCCGCCGGAGAAAGACGTAGCCGAGTACGACAAGATGCTGCGCCAGGTCCGCTTGTCGCTGCTGGAAGACGGCGTGTATGACGAGCGGGCAATCAAGCTGATGAAGGCGATCCGGTGCCGGGTAGATGGTACCCGTTCGGAATGTGCCTCCTGATTGAGCGGGGCCAGGGTGGAAACCGGCCCGCGTCGCACAGCGGGCCGGGATGTGTCAGCGGATGGCGTCTTTCAGGGCCTTACCGGCCTTGAAGCCAACGGTTTTGCTGGCGGGGATGTCAATGGTGGCTCCGGTTTGCGGGTTGCGGCCGGTGCGGGCTTCCCGCCTGCGGACATTGAAAGTGCCGAAACCGATCAGGGTAACGTCATCTCCCTTGGCGGCGGCGGCGGAAATCTGGCTGGTAAAGGCACTGATAACGTCGCTGGCTTTTTCGCGGGTGAGGCCGGTCTGGTCGGCAATCGCGGCAGCTAGTTCAGGTTTGCGCATTGAAAACTCCTGTTTCTGGTTCTGTTTGTTGTTGTTTGCTCCTGACCGCCGACCGTGCCGGCGGTTGAAGCAATCTATAGTGGCTTCGGGGCCAATGTGCAAACCCCGGCGTGTAACGATATGTTCGAAAAATAAAAAGGACACGAATGTTATGAAAGACTTCCGGACCCCTTTGGCCTGCGGCAAGCGCCTGCGAGGCTTTGCCACCGCGGTAGCGGCCAGCTTGGCCCTGAGTGGCTGCGGCGTGGTGAACCATATGATCTATAAAACCACCGGCGATGTGATGCAGGGGTTTTCCCGGAACCATACCGTGCCCTACCTGATGGAGTCTGAAGACCTTGCCATGGGCTGCGCCATGAGCGAGGCCACCGCGCCCTTGCTGATGTCGTTCGGCCGGGTTACCAACGAGCCGGACCAGCTGGCGGTGATGCTGTACCTGTCGTCCGGAGGCTGTGCAGAAGAGCAGGCCAGGGAGCATGAGCTGGCTGGCCTTGCCGCCATGCACGGTATGGATGGCACTGCCGCTGAAGACGCCTTTATCCGCCAGAAGCGTGCCCATACCCTCGCAGCCCAGCGCTATTACCGGGGCTGGCAGCACCACAATGCCCACTACGGCGATCCGGAAAAGACAGAGTGTCCGGATTTTGACGACGACATGGATGAGTTTATCTACATGGCCGGCCTGTTGTCCGGCCTGCAGGCTCTGAATGCCCAGATCCAGGCGACCTCTTCCATCGGCGTACCCTTCAACACCGGCTCCGTGGTGGGTCGGGCTAGCCAGTGCCTGGATAACAAGAAGTGGTGGGGTGCGCCCATGGGCCTGCGGGCGACCGTCTGGGCCATGGTCCCTGGCACCAGGCCGGATGGCGAAGTGCCCCTGGAGCGTCTGGCGATTGCCAGCGAACAGGGCAAACAGGCCGGCGTGCGCCTGGGTCACGTGTTCCATGCCATTGCGGCGGCGAACAAGGGTGACGAAGGCCTGTTGAAGGCGATTATCCGTGATCACGCCGAGTCCCTGAAAAACGATAACGCCAACGAAGAGTGGCGCTTTGTGGATGCCATGGCCACCAACATGCTGGTGGCCATGTCTGACCGGCTTTGGGTAGAGAACACCGGACACCGGACTCCGATGGCGCAGTTCGGTAGCTTCTGGGATGACCAGCAGGCGACGGTTGAAACCATGGACCTGGATGATCTGTTGTAATCCCAATTGCCGGAGTAGGTAGTTATGGCCCCGAGTGGTTTTCGTCGTACCGGGCTGGAATGGTTCTCCTCGTTGCCGGCTTGTCTGTTGCTGCTGGCGGTGGTGCTGTTTTCCACCAGCAGTGATATTCACAACCAGATGCTGCGGGGCGGTGAGCAGCTCTGGAGCGGCTATTACAAGCTGCGGATGGATCCGGCCCAGCCGCTGTGTGACGCCAACCGGGATATCGATGCCGCAGTGGCGGAGGAAATGGCCAGAGAAGCCGCGGCGGATGATCCCATGGCAGCCCTGCTGGGGGCGGCAGAAAAAGACCCGGCCGATGTGCGCCTGGCCATCGAACGCTCGCTGGCAGAGTGCCGGTCGGCCCACGCCAGTTTCGAGGCCCTGCAGGGGCAGCTGACACCGGGGGTGAAAGCTTACCGCACGGTTGAACTGTTCGTGGCCGACCTGATTGCCTTCGGCCTGAGTGCCCAGCGTTACATTCTGGTGATTCTGGTGATGCTCTGTGCCGTCACCGCGACCCTGACCCGCCACCATATCGCCATGCGGGCCATGGAAACCCGCCTCGATTACACCGTCTCCCTGACCCTGCAAACCATCGCCAACGCGATGCTGCTGGGCTCCAGCCTGATTTTCCGGCAATCCACCCTGGCCAGCAGCACCGCCGTGTCGGGCGAGGAGTTGTTGCTGCACAACTTCTGGATTATCGGCTTCGGCTGTCTGACCCTGGCCAGCCTGTATCGGCTGTTCCGGGTGCCTGAGGGGCTGGGCAGTGGCGGCAGCCTGGGGCAGGCGTTCCTGTCGGTGCCACTGTATACCGTGATGTGCCTGATTTCCGGAAGCTATTTCGCGATGATTGGCCACGCCTCGGGCATCGGCATCTATCTGGGCAAGATGATGGAACTGGCCGACATGTTCCTGAATGTGGGCCTGTACGTTTGGGTGGGCATGATGCTCAAACAGACCCGGCTGGCGACACTGGTGTTCAACGTGTTCCGGCCCTGGCGCATGCCGCCGGAGCTGCTGGCCGTCGTTGCCGTGCTGGTGGCGGCGGTCCCTACGGCCTATACCGGTGCCTCGGGCATTTTCGTGATTGCCGCCGGTGCGGTGATCTACAGCGAGCTACGGGCGGCCGGTGCCCGGCGCCACCTGGCGCTGGCGGCCACGGCGATGTCCGGCTCCCTGGGTGTGGTGCTGCGCCCCTGCCTGCTGGTGGTAGTGATTGCCTACCTGAACCGGGAAGTGACCACCGACGAGCTTTTCGGCTGGGGCATCTGGGTGTTTGTGCTGACCGCTACCATGTTCAGCCTGGTGGCAGTGGCCGTCAACCGGCAGAGCCAGTTCAACCTGGCCCCGGTGGCAGAGGCCTTTCCGGCATCACTGACGGCGCTGCGGCCACTGGTGCCTTATGTGCTGGTGATGGTCGCTGTGGTGCTGTTCTACCGCTTTGCCCTGGATGTGACGATGGATGAGTTCTCGGCCCCGCGCCTGCTGCCGGTCATTATGCTGGCGGTCCTGGTGTATGAGTATTTCACCCGCAAACGGCAGGGGGATGACACCACGGGAACCAGTGATTATCAGGGGCTGGAAACCAGCGTTCGGGGTGCCACCAACGACACCACGGCAGAAATTGGCGCGCTGTTGCTGTTGCTGGGGTTGTCGGTCAGCATCGGCGGTGTGATCGAGCGATCCCACATTATGGAGGCCTTCCCGCAGTCGTTCGACAGTGCCTGGTCTGCCATGTTGCTGATGGTGGTGATACTGGTGGTTCTCGGTATGATTATGGACGCTTTCGGCGCGGTCATTCTGGTTACCGCTACCGTGGCCACCATCGCCTATTCCAGCGGTATCCATCCGGTGCACTTCTGGATGGTGACCCTGGTGGCGTTCGAGCTGGGTTATCTGAGCCCGCCGGTTGCCCTTAACCACCTGCTGACCCGGCAGGTAGTGGGTGAAGCGGAGGTGCTGGCGGCGCAGCAGGAAGGTGGTAACTTCTACCAGCGCCACGAACGCATCATCATGCCGCTGATTGCCATGGGCATCTCGCTGGTACTGGTGGCGTTTGTGCCGCTGCTGTTCTACGCAAACTGAGGGCAGTGGCCGTTCCGGCGGTGGTGTACTGAAACAGCGGATACAAAAAAAGCGCCGTGCTTTCGCAGGGCGCTTTTTTTTCAGGCCGGGGAAACTCAGTTGAGTTTCGGGCCGGCTTCAACAATGGCGTCTGCCACGTCGAACTTCTTGAAGTTCTCTACGAACTGGCCAATCAGTTCCTGGGCCTTGCCGTTGTAGTAGTCGGCGCTGACCCAGGTTTTGCTCGGGTTCAGCAGCTCGGTATCTACGCCCGGCACGTGCTTGGGCACGTCCAGATTCAGGGCGTCCAGGTGCTCGGTTTCCACGTCGTCCAGGTCGCCGTTCTGGATGGCAGCGATGATGGCACGGGTGGTCGGGATGCTGAAACGCTTGCCTTCACCGTAAGGACCGCCGGTCCAGCCGGTGTTCACCAGGAATACCTTGCTGCCGAACTCGTCAATACGCTTCATCAGCAGCTCGGCGTAAACGCCGGCCGGGCGCGGGAAGAAGGGCGCACCGAAGCAGGTCGAGAACGTGGACTTCAGCTTGGAAGAGGAGCCCATTTCAGTAGAACCAACCAGCGCTGTGTAACCACTCAGGAAGTGGTAAGCGGCTGCTTCACGGCTCAGGATAGACACCGGGGGCAGTACGCCGGTCATGTCGCAGGTCAGGAAGATGATGTGCGAAGGCTCACCGGCGCGGTTTTCCAGAACGCGCTTCTCAACGTGCTCCAGCGGGTAGGCACAGCGGGAGTTTTCGGTGAGGGACACATCGGTGTAGTCCGGCTCACGGGTTTCCGGGTCAATCGTCACGTTCTCGACGATGGCGCCAAAACGGATGGCGTCCCAGATGATCGGCTCGTTCTTCTGGCTCAGGTCGATACACTTGGCGTAGCAGCCGCCTTCGATGTTGAACACGGTACCAGGGCCCCAGCCGTGCTCGTCGTCACCAATCAGGTAGCGGTGCGGGTCGGCAGACAAGGTGGTTTTGCCAGTGCCGGACAGGCCGAAGAACAGGCAGGTTTCGCCGGTTTCGCTCACGTTGGCGGAGCAGTGCATCGGCAGTACGTCTTTTTCCGGAAGCAGGAAGTTCTGCACAGAGAACATGGCCTTCTTCATCTCACCGGCGTAGTGCATGCCGGCCAGAAGGACTTTGCGCTTGGCAAAGTTGAGGATGACGCAGCCGTTGGAGTTGGTGCCGTCACGCTCGGGTACGCACTCGAAGTTGGCGGCGTTGAGGATCTGCCACTCCTGCTTATCGGCCGGGTTGTAGGCGTCCGGGCGGATGAACAGGTTGCGGCCGAACAGGTTCTGCCAGGCGGTCTCAGTGGTCATTTTCACCGGCAGGTAGTGCTCGGGGTCCGAGCCAACGTGCACGTGAGAAACAAACTGATCTTTTTCAGCGATATAGGCTTCAACACGGTCCCACAAGGCGTCGAACTTGTCGGCGTCGAACGGGCGGTTGATCGGGCCCCAGTGAATATCGTCGGAAGTGCTGGGCTCCTCAACGATATAACGGTCCATAGGAGAACGACCGGTGCGTTCGCCGGTGGTAACCACCAGGGAACCATTTGCCGCAAGCTGGCCTTCCTGCCGTGCCAGTGCTGTCTCAACCAGTCTTGCTGTACTCAGATCACTATAAGTGTTGCTCACTTCGACCTCGCCCTCGGGATGTCTTCGTGATTGCCCAGTCCTTGCCCCCGAACACTGGCGGAATTCTGAACAATCGGGTCAATTCAGGCGCGCTATTATGCCAGAGACGCCGATAAAAAACGACTGCCCTGAAAGCCGCGCCACTGGCGGCTTTCAGGCAATGTTAAAGAGTAGTCAGTGTAGCGTATGACCGGTGAAAAGGTGATCAATGTCATTTCTATTGAAGCGATAGTTTGCGTGACAGAACTGGCAGTCCATGTTGATGCTGCCCTGTTCCTCGATAATGCTGTAGCACTCTTCCTTGCCGATGGACTCGAGTGCGGCCAGGGTACGCTCCCGGGAGCAGCTGCAGCGGAATTCAACCGGTTCCGGTTCAAACAGCCGCACGGTTTCTTCGTGGAACAGCCGGTGCAGCAGGGTTTCGCTATCCAGTGTCAGCAACTCTTCTGCTTCCACAGTGCGGGCCAGGTGGTTGACCCGGTTCCACAGGTCATCGTCTTCATCGGTGTGGCCGGGCAGGCGCTGCAGCAGCAGGCCGGCGGCGGTGTTGCCATCAGCAAACAGGAACAGGCTGGTGGCAATCTGCTCGGAGAGTTCGAAATACTCTTCCAGGCAGCCCGCAAGGTTGTCGGCTTCCCGGGGCACCACGCCCTGATAGCGCTGGCCCTGGTCCGGGGTGATGGTAATGGCCATGCGGCTCTGCCCCAGCAGTTCGTGCAGGGTTTCGCCGCTTATGGCCTGTTCATCAAAACGGGCCAGGCCGCGGATCTTGCGGTCATGGCTGCATTCTGCCATCAGGGTGCGCAGGGCACCTTCGCCGGCGGCCTGCAGAGACAGGGTGCCCTTGAATTTTAGGGTGCTGCTCATCAGTACGCTGGCCACCAGGGACTCACCCAGCAGCTGGCGCACGGATTCCGGGTAGGGGGCCTGGTTGATGATTTCCCGGAAGCTGTCGCCCAACTGTACCCAGGCTCCCCGTACCTGGCTGTGTTCGAAGATAAAACGCTGAAACTGATCCTGGGAAGCCATGATGTCTCCTGAAACTGTCGGTTGATTCACTGATGTTGCCTGTAAAGGTAGGGTTGCGTGCAGTGCCTGAACTGGTGGGCCTGGCCGCGGTCAGAGGCCGTTCTGGTCCCGGAAACGCTGGATATCCCGGCGGTCTTTCTTGCTCGGGCGGCGGGCCGGCGGCAGTTGGGCCGTCTGCATGGTCTTACGCTGCCAGGCCAGGTCTTCCCGCTTTTTGGCGCTGTCTTCGGTTTCGTGGTAAAGCTTTTGGGCTTCGGGGGCGCCCCGGCGGCGATCGCTGAGGTCATCGACAATCACGATCTTTTCCTGCCAGCCCAGCCGCAGGGATACCGTGGCCCCGGTTTCCACGAATTTGCCGGGCTTGGTGCGCTGGCTGTTGTAGTGCACCTTGCCGCCCTCGATGGCCTCCTTGGCCAGTGCGCGGGTTTTGTAGAAGCGCGCGGCCCAGAGCCATTTATCGAGTCTAACTTTCTGGTCGTCAGCGTTTGTTGCTGCCATATCTCCCCACCTGACAGGCCGGGTGCCGGCCCGGCCCCTGGATTGCTGCCCGAATTATAACCGGCCTGTCACTGTGATGGCAGTGGCTGCCGGGATTGTAGCAGTGGCAGCACTTCGTCAAAGTGCCGGATGCCGGGAATCTCCGGGTGCTCCGATGAGGGTGCCTGGGTACTGTCCGGAGCAAGGATGGCCAGGCACTGGCCGATGCCGGCGCCCCGGGCGCTTTCCAGCACCGGGAAGCTGTCGTCGACCATCAGGGTGCGGTCATGGCGATAGGGAATCCGTTTGGACAGGTCATTCCAGAACGCCTGGTCTTCCTTTGGCTTGCCCAGTTCGTGGCTGGAAACGATGGCGTCTACGTGGCGGTCCAGGCCGGTGCGGCTGAGTTTCAGGGCCAGTGGGTCCGGGTGGCAATTGGTGACGATCACGGAGCGCAGGCCGGCCCGGCGCAGGGATGCCAGGAAATCCGGTACATGGGGGCGGTAACCGATGCGGTCGCTGACTTCTGCCTTCAGCTGGTTGATATCGACCGACAGGCGTTCGCTCCAGTAGTCGGTGCAATACCAGTTGAGGGAGCCGCGCTCGGCCATGATCATGGTCAGCAGCTGGTCTTTGGCCTGTTGCGGGTGCAGGTCGAATTGCTCGGCGTAGCGCCGGGGCAGGTGCTCAAGCCAGAAGTGCGAATCAAAGTGCAGATCCAGCAGTGTTCCATCCATATCGAGGAACACCGTATCAAGAGTTGACCAATCCACCATAAACAAAAACAGCCTGAAGAATTTACTTCAGGCTGCCTCAGTTTCCAGCTTCTGGCAAGCCGGGATTCTACGGACGAAGGCCCGGGTTCAGTCTGCGGACTGCTCTACCGTATCGGTTTTACGGCCGCTGCGGGAGCAACCCAGACAACGCACGAAGGTGGCCTTGGCCGGGCCAACAACCAGAACGTTACCGGCTTCGCCGGCGTTGCCACCGAGTGCAGAGAAGGGCAGGGACACCAGGTACACCGCGCTACCCACAATGGTGGTGGCCAGCAGAACCGGGCGTAGCAGGACAGCATCGGCGGTCATGGCCAAGGCAGACGGACTTTCATCAACCGCCCTGGCGTGGCCCAACGAAGAAAAGGCCAGCAGGCAGGCTGCAACCGTGGCCACCAGGGTGCGGGAAATTTTGCGGGTCATCGTTATTCTCTCCTGTTAATTCTTTGTTAACTATGAATCATATTGCCTCAATTTCAAACGGTTTTTCGATATCGGGTTGGCAACTCTCACTTACCGCTAGCGCTGGCACCTTGGGCAATAAACCGTGCTACGGTTGTTCATGCGGATTTCCTTCAGGGTGGTGGTGCACTCCAGGCAGGGTTCTCCGCCCCGGCCATAGGCCAGCAGAGACTGGGCAAAATAGCCGGGTTTGCCGTCGCTGTTTACAAAGTCCCGCAGGGTGGTACCGCCCATCAGGATGGCGGCGCTCAGGGTTTCGCGAATGGCTTCGGCCAGTTTGTGGTAGCGGTCCAGGGAGATACGGCCAGCCTTGCGCTTGGGGTGGATGCCCGCTTTGAATAAGGCCTCATTAGCATAGATGTTGCCCACGCCCACCACGATATGGTTATCCATAATGAAGGATTTGACGGGCGTCTGTTTGCCCCGGGACTGCCGGAACAGCCAGGGCCCGTTGAATGCATCTGACAGCGGTTCCGGCCCCAGGTCCCGGATCAGCGGGTGTTCGGCGCAGTCGTCGGCCCAGAGCCAGCAACCGAAGCGGCGGGGGTCGTTGAAGCGCAGGGTGCGGCCGTTGCCAAGGGCGATCTCCACGTGGTCGTGGGTAGCGGCCGGGCTGTTGTCGGTAATCACCCGCAGGCTGCCGGACATGCCCAGGTGGACAATGACTGTGCCGGCATCCAGGTGCAAGAACAGGTACTTGGCCCGGCGGTCCACGGCCCGTATGACCTGGTTCAGCAGCTTCTCGGGCAGGTCATCCGGTACGGGCCATCGCAGCTTCGGGTTGCGGATTAATACCCCGGTCACAGTCTGGCCTTCACAATGGGGTGCAATGCCCTGGCGGGTGGTTTCTACTTCCGGTAATTCAGGCACGGGGCCTCCGCGGCTAACAGGTTTCTCGGCCGCCAAGTGTAATCAGTAACAAAAATGGCGCCAAACCCGGTTGTTGTTGCGTACAAGTGTACGCTAAAGTGGCCGGGTAACTTCCCCTTCGAGTGCCAGCGAAAACCTCCGCAGTATCGCCTTGTCGAAGTTGATTGATTTTTGAGGATATTTTATGTGGTTTAACGGTCTCCTGGACCTCTCCGCGTGGCAGCTGATCGCTGTTACCCTGGTGATGACGCACATCACCATTGTCAGTGTAACCCTGTATCTGCACCGCCACTCGGCCCACAATGCCCTGGACCTGCATCCGGTGCTCAAGCATTTTTTCCGCTTCTGGCTGTGGCTGACCACCGCCCAGAACACCAAGGAATGGACCGCTATCCATCGCAAACACCACGCCAAGTGTGAGACCGAGGAAGACCCCCACAGCCCGGTGGTGCTGGGTATTCGCAAGGTGCTGCTCGAAGGCGCCGAGCTCTACGCTGCCTCGGCAACCCCGGAAAACCTGGAGCGCTATGGCCAGCGTACCCCGGAAGACTGGATCGAGCGCAAGGTATACACGCCTTACAAGATGGGTGGCATTGCCCTGATGGCGGTGATCAACCTGCTGCTGTTCGGGGTGAATGGCATCTGGATCTGGGCCGTGCAAATGATGTGGATCCCGCTCTGGGCAGCCGGGGTGGTTAACGGTATCGGCCACTATATGGGTTACCGCAACTTCGAGTGTGCCGACAACGCCCGCAATATCTCTCCCTGGGGAATCCTGATCGGCGGTGAAGAGCTGCATAACAACCACCATACCTACCCGAATTCGGCCAAGCTGTCCCGTCGCTGGTATGAGATAGACATTGGCTGGGGCTATATCCGCCTGTTCCAGCTGTTCGGCCTGGCCAAGCCCAAGGGTTATCGACCCATTGCCCACTATGTGCCGGGCAAGCAGGAAATGGACGTAGAAACCGTGCAGGCTATTACCAACAGCCGGTTCGACATCATGCGCCAGTACCGCAAGCGGGTAATGGAGCCGGTGTTGCGCCAGCAGAAGTCCCTGATGGACGACGAAATCCGCCCCCGCTACCGCAAGCTCAAGCGCCTGCTGTCCCGGGAGGTATCGCTGATCCATCCCCATGACAAAGAACACCTGGACTCGGTGCTTGAGCGCAATGAAATGCTCAGGGTGATCTACGATAAGAGCCATGAACTCCAGGCCCTGTGGCGCCAGCGGGGCCTCAAGCCCCAGGAAAAACTGCAGGCGCTGATGGATTGGTGTAAGGAGGCCGAGGCGAGCGGTATCCGTTACCTGGAAGAGTTTGCCGCGCACCTGCGGGCATACTCCCTGCGCCCGACGGCCTGATCAATCGCAGGCTCAAAAAAGCCGGATGGGGAATCTCATCCGGCTTTTTTTATGGCTGGCGGATTAGCCCGGATCACTTTCCGGCGCTACCCGGTACAGGTTGTAGGTTACCTGGCCGGCGGTTTTCTGCCGGTGCAGCTGCCAGCCTTCGGGGATTGGCGGCGCCGTCAGTTCACTTTCGTGCTCCACATACACCCAGCTCCCGGGTTTTACCCAGGGGCCGCCGGCGATCAGCGGCAGCAGTCGGGCCAGCCAGCCCTGCCGGAACGGCGGGTCCATGAAGATAATGTCGAACGGTGGCCGGTGTGGGCTGCGCAGGTAGCTTTCCACATCCTGGCAGACCACCTCACCCCGGTCGGACTTCAGCAACCGCAGGTTATCCCGCAGGGCGGTCGCCAGTGCCGGGGTATGGTCCACCAGAGTCGCCCTGACCGCACCCCGGGACAGGGCTTCCAGGCCCAGCGCGCCGGAGCCGGCGAACAGGTCCAGGCAATCGCTGCCTGCCAGGTGGAAGTTCAGCCAGTTGAACAGGGTTTCGCGGGTTCTTGCCGGGCTGGGGCGAACACCGCCGGCATCCGGAAAGCGGAGCTTACGGCTGCGCCAGTCGCCACCGATAATACGCAGCTCGCCCTGGCCGCCGGCCTTAGCGGCGCCCGGGGAGGGTTTGCGTTGGGGTGGTCTGCGCTTGGCCATGGAGCTGCTCCGGAGGTTTGAACGGTAAGTTGGAATGGCGGATATGTTACCGGAAAGCCCGGAGCAGGGGATAATCAGCGGCCGCATCACTTAGCGGCAGCAGTCTGCTAGAATGTCGGCTTTCTTTTCGCCCGCCCATTTTCAGACAGATGGTAAGACTATGACGGCAGAGTGGATTTCAATCGGCCTGTTGGCCCTTCTTGTCCTGTTCTTTGTGCTGGATATCGCCAGCAACCGCAAACGTGCTCCGCGCCCTGAGAAAGTACCCCAGCGCAAGCCGGAGGTGGCCAAGGGCCCGGCCCCGGTTGCCCCGGAGAAAGCACCGGAGGAGGAACTGAAGCCTGAAGAGGTGCCCGAAGCTCCTGTGGCAGAGGCCGCCCCCGAGGTACCTGCCGAGCCTGCGCCACTAGAAGAAGCGGCCCCGGCGGTCGAGCCAGAGCCAGAGCCAGAGCCAGAGCCAGAGCCTCAGCTCAGCGTGTTCGAACGCATCAAGAAAGGCCTGGGCAAGACCCGCGCCAGCCTGACCGGCGGCCTGGCGGATCTGTTCACCGTTGGCAAGAAGATCGATGCCGATCTGCTGGAAGAGATCGAAACCACCCTGCTGATGGCGGACGTGGGGGTAACGGCCACTTCGGAAATCATCGAGTCCCTGACTGGCAAGCTGGAGCGTAACCAGCTGAAAGACGGTGAGGCCCTGCGCAAGGCCCTGCGGGATGATCTCCATGGCCTGCTCAAGGATGTTACCAAGCCGCTGGAGATTGACACTAGTAAACAGCCCTACGTGATCCTGATGGTGGGCGTGAACGGTGTCGGCAAGACCACCACCATCGGCAAGCTCACCAAGAAATTCCAGGGCGAAGGCAAATCGGTCATGCTGGCGGCCGGTGATACCTTCCGGGCGGCGGCGGTAGAACAGCTGCAGGTGTGGGGTGACCGCAATAATGTGCCGGTGATTGCCCAGCACACGGGCGCCGATAGTGCGTCGGTGATCTTCGATGCCATCCAGTCGGCGAAAGCCCGGGGCACCGATATCGTCATTGCGGATACCGCCGGCCGGCTGCAGAACAAGGACAACCTGATGCACGAGCTGGAGAAGGTAGTCCGGGTGATGAAAAAGCTGGACGACTCTGCACCCCATGAAGTGATGCTGGTACTGGATGCCGGCACCGGCCAGAATGCCCTGAGCCAGGCCCAGGTGTTCCAGCAGGCGGTGGGCGTGTCCGGCATTACCCTGACCAAGCTCGACGGCACCGCCAAGGGCGGTATCGTGTTCGCCATTGCCCGCCAGTTGCAGCTGCCTATCCGCTATATTGGCGTGGGCGAGCAGGCGGAAGACCTGCGCAGCTTTGATGCAGAAACCTTTGTAGACGCCCTGTTCGACGATTGATGTAGCGGCAACGGAGCCCTCGCCCCCGATGATCGAGTTTCGTCAGGTAACCAAACGCTATGACAGTGACCACACCGCCCTGCGCCAGGTGAATTTCCACCTGGACCGGGGCGAACTCGCCTTTCTGACCGGCCATTCCGGCGCTGGCAAGAGCACCCTGCTGAAACTGATCATGGTGATGGAGCGCCCCACCGCCGGCGAAGTGATCGTTGGCGGCCAGAAGCTCAACAGCCTGCCGCGGCGCCAGATTCCCTACATCCGCCGGCACATCGGCGTGGTGTTCCAGAACCACCAGCTGCTGTTTGATCGCACCGTGTTCGATAACGTAGCCATGCCCTTGGAAGTGATGGGCGCGTCGCCGGATGACATCGGCCGGCGGGTGCGGGCCGCCCTGGACAAGGTAGGCCTGCTGAACAAGGAAAAGATGAACCCCATGCAGCTGTCCGGCGGTGAGCAGCAGCGGGTGGGTATTGCCCGCGCCGTGGTGAACAAGCCACCGGTACTGCTGGCGGATGAGCCCACCGGTAACCTGGACCCAGAGCTGTCGGCGGATATCATGCATCTGTTTACCGAATTCAGTCAGGTGGGGGTTACCGTGCTGATTGCCACTCACGACATTGCCCTGATCAATGAAATGGGTAAGCGCCGGCTGACCCTGGATCATGGCCGCATGATCGTTGGCGCCGATGCGCCTCTGGCAGGAGGTGTAAGTGGTTACTGACTCTCGCCAGAAACCCGAGAAACGTCGGGGCGCCAACCGTGGCCGTTCACCGGTGGCAGACCAGGCCCGCAGTTATCTGGACCACCACCGCAAGGTGGCGAAAGATTCCGCCCAACGGCTGTGGCGCAGCCCGGTAGCCAGCATGATGACCTGGATGGTGATGGGCGTAGCGCTGGCTTTGCCGGTTGCGCTGTTGCTGTTGCTGGGTAGCTTGCAGGGTGTGAGTGCCGGTTGGGAGAGCAGCGCCCGGATTACCGCCTATCTGGCGCTGGACCTGCCTGTGGAGCAGGCCGGGCAACTGGCCGAAGAGATTGATCGTGATGGCCGGGTGCTGTCGGTAGAGCTGGTCGACCGGGACCAGGCCCTGGCGGAGTTCCGGAACTCTTCCGGCCTGGATGACGCCCTCGATTTTCTGGACGACAACCCCTTGCCCCATACTTTGCTGGTGACTCCGGAAGACAGCGCCCGCTCACCGGAGGGCGTGCAGGCACTGGTCACCTTTATGGAGAGCATGGAGGCGATCGAACGGGTTCAGGTGGATCTGGGCTGGCTGCAGCGGCTTAATGCCATTACCGACATCCTGGCCCGGGCGGTGTGGGCGCTGGCACTGCTTCTGGGTGCGGCGGTAATTCTGGTGATCGGTAATACCGTGCGACTTGCCATCGAGAACCGTCGGGATGAGATTCTGGTGGCCAAGCTGGTGGGTGGCACCGATGCCTTTGTGCGCCGGCCGTTTTTATACACTGGCGCCTGGTTCGGGCTGGGCGGCGGCGTGGTGGCCTGGCTGCTGATTCAGGTTTCCCTGTGGTGGCTGAATGGTCCGATTGCGCGGTTGGCCAGCCTGTATCAGAGCGAGTTTGTGATCCTGGGCCCGGGTTTTGATGGCGCGCTTGCATTGATTATCACAGCCATGGTGTTAGGCTGGCTGGGCGCCTGGCTTGCGGTGAAGCGTCATCTGGATGACATAGAACCGGGCGATATTGCCGGAGGGTGATCCGGGTAATGGTAAAACCGTATTGAATATACAGCTTGTTCTGGCGTAGCGTGGGCATCGGTTAATGACGCCGGAACAGCATACAGGAAACTCCCAGAGGTCTGTTTTTTAACGTTTTACTGGGAATTTCGGGAACTAATCATGTGCTTGGCGGTCAACACTTCAGTTGTTATATTTAACGGCTGTCAGGTTCGGAGGTTATTGCATGGGTACGAGTTTACAGCTGGTTGACAGACTGGTTCCGGGTGCGAATCTCGAGTCTTATATTCAGGCTGCGAGTCGCATCCCGGTCCTCTCAGCGGACGAGGAGCGGGAGCTGGCAGAGCGGCTTCACTATCATGGCGATGTGGAAGCCGCCCGTCATCTGGTGCTCTCCCATCTGCGCTTTGTGATTCATATCGCCCGCAGCTACTCAGGCTATGGCCTGGCCCAGGCTGACCTGATCCAGGAAGGCAACGTGGGCCTGATGAAGGCGGTCAAGCGTTTCAATCCGGAGTATGGCGTGCGGTTGGTGTCGTTCGCGGTGCACTGGATCAAGGCAGAGATCCATGAGTTTATTCTGCGCAACTGGCGCATCGTGAAGGTGGCCACCACCAAGGCCCAGCGCAAACTGTTTTTCAATCTGCGCAGCCAGAAGAAGAAGCTGGCGTGGTTGAACCACGACGAGCTGCAGGCGGTAGCGAAGGATCTGGGGGTAGAACCCAGGGTGGTTCGCGAGATGGAAGGTCGTCTTGCCTCTCAGGATACGTCGTTTGACGGCCCGATGGACGATGATGATGACAGCGCGTATCAGGCGCCGGCTTACTATCTGGAAGATCGGCGCAGTGATCCGGCGGTGCAGCTGGAAAATGCCGACTGGTCCGAGGACTCCAACGGCCGGCTGATGCAGGCGATGGAGAACCTGGATGAGCGCAGCCAGGATATTCTACGCGAGCGCTGGCTGACCGAGAGCAAGTCGACGTTGCATGAGCTGGCAGACAAGTATGGGGTGTCTGCGGAGCGGATTCGGCAGCTTGAGAAGAATGCGATGAAGAAGATCAAGTTGCAGATGGCCGAGGTTGCCTGAGCCTGATCTGAGGCCCCTGGCTTGGAAAACGCCACCACCGTTCGCGGTTGGTGGCGTTTTTGTTTGTATAATGCCTGCAGTCTGCAAAGTTTGCGGGCTGCAAAAGTTAGTTGGGGGGAGGCTTTCCAGAACACGCTGTGAATACATCCCTGTACGCTCGGCTCCGCCATCCATGGCTACGCACGGTTCTGGAAAGCCTCCCCCCAACTACCTTTCGCGAACTGTACATTTCGAGTATCTGCTATGACCAATGAACTTCCCCGCATTGCCTTTCTCGGTATCGGCCTGATGGGCGCGCCGATGACCCGTAACCTGCTGGACGCAGGCTTTCCGATGACCCTGTGGAACCGCACGGCCAGCAAGTGTGAGCCGTTCCGGGACGAGGCTTCGATTGCGATGACTCCGGCTGAGGCGGTGGCGAACGCGGATGTGGTGATCACTATGCTGGAAAACGGGCAGGTGGTCGAGGATGTGTTGGTGCATCAGGGCGCGATTGGGGCGTTGAAGGCCGGAGCGCTGGTGATTGATATGAGCTCGGTGCAGCCGTCGCTGGCCCGTGAGCTGGCGGGGCGGGCTGCGGAGCGTGGGGCCGGGTTTTTGGATGCGCCGGTTTCCGGGGGTACGGTAGGGGCTGCCGAGGCCCGGTTGAGTATTATGGCCGGGGGTTCGGAGGCCGATGTTGAGCGGGCCCGGCCGGTGTTTGAGGTGTTGGGTAAGTGTACCCGGATCGGGCCGGTCGGGGCCGGGCAGTTGGCCAAGCTGGCGAATCAGGCGATTGTGGGGATTACCATTGGTGCGGTGTCAGAAGCCTTGTTGCTGGCGGCGAAGGGTGGCGCGGATCCTGCTGCGGTGCGGGAGGCGTTGCTGGGTGGCTTTGCCGGTAGCCGGATTCTGGAGCTGCACGGCCAGCGGATGATTGACCGGGATTTTGCCCCCGGGGCGCCGGCGCGGATTCAGTTGAAGGATATGCGGATGATTCTGGACGAGGCCCGGGCCGAGGGGCTGACGTTGCCGCTGGCGCAGCAGACTCATAACGAATATTTGTCGCTGGTGGCCAATGGCCACAGCGATGTGGACCACAGCGGTTTGTTGCTGGAGCTGGAGCATATGAACGGGGCTTTGCTGGGCTCGCTGGGCCGTGGGCCAAAGGATTAAGGAGATACTGATGCCACGATTTGCCGCGAATTTGTCGATGCTGTTTACCGAGGTGCCGTTTCTGGAGCGTTTCGAGCGTGCCGCGGCTGCGGGCTTTACCGCGGTGGAGTACCTGTTTCCCTACGAATGGCCGGCGGAAGAGCTGGCGCAGCGGTTGCAGGCGAACGGGCTGACCCAGGTGCTGTTCAACCTGCCGCCGGGGGACTGGCTGGCGGGAGAGCGGGGAATTGCCTGCATGCCGGACCGGGTTGAGGAATTCCGGGCCGGGGTAGAGCAGGGCATTGCCTACGCCAAAGTGCTGGGTAATACCCGGCTCAACTGCCTGGCCGGGCTCAGGCCGGCGGAGCTTTCTGAAGGCGAGGCCTGGAACACGCTGGTCGCCAATGTTCAGTATGCGGCCGACCGCTTTGCCGAGGCAGGGCTGACCCTGTGCCTGGAGGCGATCAATTCCCGGGTGGATATGCCCGGCTTCCTGCTGGATACCACCGGCAAGGTGATGGAGCTGATTGAAGCGGTGGATGCCGATAACCTGCGCCTGCAGTACGACATCTACCACATGCAGGTCATGGAAGGGGACCTGGTTCGCTCTATGGAGTGTCTGCTGCCCTGGATTGCCCATATTCAGTTTGCCGATAATCCGGGACGGAACGAGCCCGGTACCGGCGAGATTAACTTTTCGAATGTTTTCGCTGCCCTCGACAGGATGGGCTACGCTGGCTGGGTCAGTGCCGAGTACCGGCCTTCAATGGCAACCGAAGCCACTCTGGGCTGGTTTGGTGCCGGCAGTTGACCGTCGTCATAGGCGACACCCTCTTACAAGATCGTAACTGGCCGGGTTCCGGTGTTACTCGTAACCTTGTAATCAACCAAATCCGCTATCAGGAGGAGTCACCGGTGAAAGCGCTGGTAATCGAAGACGATCAGGATGTAGCAAGTTACCTGGTAAAGGGGCTGAAGGAGTCTGACTTCGTGGTGGATCATGCGGCCGATGGCAAGGAAGGCATGATGATGGCGGCCAGTGAAGAGTACGACATCATGATTGTCGACCGCATGCTGCCGGGTATGGACGGTCTGTCGATCATCAAGACCGTGCGGGCCACCGGCAACCAGACCCCGGTGCTGATTCTCAGTGCCCTGGGCGATGTCGACGACCGGGTGGAAGGCCTGCGTGGCGGTGGTGATGACTACCTCACCAAGCCGTTCTCGTTCACCGAGCTGCTGGCCCGGATCGAGTCGCTGATCCGTCGCAACCGGCAGGCGGCCGAAACTGAAACCGTGCTCAAGGTGGCAGACCTGGAAATGGACCTGCTGGCCCGTACCGTGAAGCGTGCCGGCCAGAACATCGATGTCCAGCCCCGGGAGTTCCGGCTGCTGGAATACCTGATGCGCAACGCCGGCCAGGTGGTTACCCGGACCATGTTGCTGGAGAAGGTCTGGGATTATCACTTCGACCCCCAGACCAACGTCATCGACGTGCACATCAGCCGTCTGCGCGCCAAGATCGACAAGGAATTCGATACGCCGTTGCTGCAGACAGTTCGGGGTGCGGGATACATGCTGCGTGAAACTGCTTAGTCAGCTCAGAACATCATCGTTCCAACTGGCACTGCTGTACATGGTGGTGTTTGCCACCTCGGTATTCCTGCTTCTGGCCTTCATCTACTGGCGCACCGCCGGCTTTATGACCGCCCAGACCGACGAAACCATCGAGGCGGAAATTGCCGGCCTGGCGGAACAGTACCGCGGGCGTGGCGTGAACGGGCTGATCACCATCATCCGTGAGCGTGTCGCCCGGGATCCGAACGCCAAGTCCATTTACCTGCTGACTACCGATGACTTCCTGAAGCTGGCCGGAAACATTGAAACCTGGCCGGAAGGCAGTCGGTCTTCCGACAGTGGCTGGATCAACTTTACCCTGAGCCCGTCCGTGGGCTGGCAGGGGCCGGAACGCCTGGCCCGGGCCCGGATCTTCGATGTTCAGGGTGGCCTGCGCCTGCTGGTCGGCCGGGATGTGGATGAGCTGACCAGCCTGAAGCGGGTGATCGAGACCGCCATCAACTGGGGCATGGGCATTACCCTGGCCCTGGCCTTGCTGGGTGGTTTTCTGATGAGCCGAAGTACCACGCGGCGCATTGAAGTAATCAACAACACCTCGCGACGGATCATGAACGGGCACCTGTCGTTGCGGATACCTACCCGGGGTACCGAAGACGACTTTGACCAGCTGGCCGAAAACCTGAACCAGATGCTCGACCGGATTGTATACCTGATGGAAGGTATCCGGCATGTATCGGACAGCATCGCCCACGACCTTCGCACCCCGCTGACCCGCCTGCGTAACCAGCTGGAAAACACCCTGATTGCCGTAGATAACGACGAAGCCCGGGAACAGGTAGGCCGTGCCGTTGCGGAAGCCGACCAGTTGCTGGCCACCTTCAATGCCCTGCTGAGGATTGCCAGGTTGGAAACCCGGGGCAATGCCGCCGATATGAAGGTGGTGTCGCTGGATGAGCTGGTCAGTGATGCCTGTGAGCTTTATGAAGCCCTGGCGGAAGACAAGGAGCAGAGCTTTACCCAGGAGCTGGCGCCTGGGGTAATGATTGAAGGTGATCGTGACCTGTTATTCCAGATGGTCAGCAACCTGATTGATAACGCGATCAAATACACTCCGGAGCACGGCGGTATTGTGGTGGTGGTACGCCGGGAAGGTGATGGAGCGGTATTTGAAGTGCGGGATTCCGGTATCGGGATTCCGGACGACGAGAAAGACCAGGTGTTTCAGCGTTTCTACCGGGTGGGCAAGAGCCGTTCGCTGCCCGGCAATGGTCTGGGGTTGAGCCTGGTCAGTGCGGTGGCTGAGATCCACCAGGGCCAGATTCTGTTGAGTGACACTCATCCGGGTGAGGAGCCGCCCGGGCTTACCGTCAGCGTACGTATGCCGGCATTTACTGGTGTCAGCAAGCGAATCAAGGCGACGCCGGCTCCGGATTCTGCTGATGAGCAGCGGTCGCCGGCAGAACCCGGGAGAGCCTGAGTTTTACTGGCTGGTGCGCAACCGGTTAACCCGGTTGACCACCGGTCCGATCAGGCCGTCTGTGCGGGTTTCGATAGCCTGGGCGAGCTGGTCGAACTGGGCGCGGCGGCGGTCAACCTTCGCCTGCAGGCTGTCCCATTCCCCTTCCAGATGCTTTTGTTCTGTCATCAAAAACGCGGCAATGTTGTGCCGGTTGAGTTTGCTGGTAATGCCCATGTCATCCAGGCGAAAGCCCAGGTGATCAACGCCGGTCAGCGCCAGGTTCAGCAGTTTCTTGGTATCCATTGGTCTGTCTCCATAAACGGGAAGGCTGGTCAATTACCTGCACGCTAATGGCCGGCGCTAGAGTGTTCAACCTAATTTCACCTGACAGCCGCGGCGCGGATGTCTTGCCAAAAGGTAATTCCGTGGCCACAGGCAGGTAATGCGCGGTGGGCATAATGGTTAGTGTAGATGCGGAAGCGGGCAACCCGTTGCTTGCTTCCCCCTCCAGCACAGCGCTAGCCTTAACCCCGTTACCCACGGGGTTTTTTTATGGTTGCTGATAACGAATCTGCTCTATTTCCCACAGCTTGGTGGACTCCGGTGTTCTGACCAGAATCTCGTCACCTTCACTCTTCCCCAGGCAGGCTTTAACCACGGGAGCGTTGACCGAGACATAGTTCTTTTTGCCGTAAATCTCGTCTGGCCCGACAATCCGGAACGCCAGCTTGTCATCGTTTTCGTCTACCAGTGTTACCCAGGCGCCGAAGAATGCCTTGCCCTCCTGAACGGGGCTGTATTCCACCACCCTAAGCTTGGATAGCCGGTTTCTCAGGTATCTGACCCGGCGGTCGATTTCGCGGAGCCGTTTTTTGTTGTACTGGTAGTCTGCGTTCTCTGATCGGTCGCCCAGACTGGCGGCCCACTGAACTTTTTTGGTGACTTCCGGCCGCTCTTTGCGCCACAGATCATCCAGCTCCTGCTGCAGCTCGGTATAGCCTTCCGGGGTAATAACGTTGGTGTCCATAATGTATTTCAAATCACCAGGTAAAAGAGGTTTGCCCATTCATATCGCCGGGCGAGGCTCCGGTCAACCGTCGAATGGCCTTCCCGGACAAGTGAAGCTGGTCACACTTTGGCCGGATTTGCCGGAATAATGCGCGGATTGGCGATAAACTGATCAGTATGACCGCCTGGAAGGGCATGAGGCAGACAGGCCAAAAGACAAATCAGGACGATGGCATGAACCGCAACGGGCAAAGTATAGAGCAACCGTGTCTCTGGCACCACCTTATGGCAGGCATGCTGATGGCTATGGCGGCGCTGGCGCCAGCCGTGGTACAAGCGCAGAGTGCCGAGGCGGCGTTCGAACCCGAGCAGCGTTCCACCCTTGAAAACATCCCGTTCCGGGCCATCGAAGAAGATGCCCTGGCGAACACGGTTATCGAGGGTGGCCTGGAAGCGCCGGCAGCGGGCGTGCCGGTGCAGGCCGGAAAAGATGATGATTTCTACCTGGACCCGCTGGCGTTCCAGCCCAGGGATGAGCGCACCGACCTGGGCCGCTCGGAAATCCCCGTGGATATCCGTTTCAGCAACCCGAAAGTGATTCCCGGCCAGACCCACAGCAACAACTATGTGATCCGGCCACCGGAAAATCGCACCTACGACACCTTCAACCTCAACATGACCGAGCGCCGGTAGCCTTTAGTCAGGCTGCGGATTCCAGCGCCACCGGTTTGCCCAGCACATCCCGGTAGAAAAATGTCAGTGCCTGAGTGGCCTGGTTTAACCGGGCCCGTGACAGCTGCATGTGTTCCCTCAGATAGGCCAGAAACTGCTTCTGTTCTTCTTCAGCAAGGTTGTCGGGGTCGGCCAGATCGTGGAACAGCACAAAGCGGCTGATCCAGTGCAGGTAGGTTTGTTCGGCACGTTGATTGAGCTGGTGTTTGCGAATGGCCGCCTGTACTTCGCAGACCATACCGGGCCGAGACTGCTCCAGCGCCTGGGTAATATTCATGTTACGCACTCTTCCGGAAAACTTGTTGTTGTTATGTTGCGCGCATCATATGACAAACGTTTTAACGGTGCAAAAAGATCCGCTGGCTGTTGGGGGAAGATGAGCAGCCCGGAAGCAGGAACTCCGGGCTGTGGTTGCTGCTGAATTACTTCAGGGCTTCCAGTTTATCGATGTACGTCTGCATGGCCTGGTCGCTGGCGGTGCCTTTCAGCTTTTCCCAGGCGTCGTACTTGGCGCGGCCGACAAAGTCCATCATGCCTGGGCGTTTGCCGGAAACATCGCCTTCGGTAGCCTGCTTGTACAGGCCGTAGAACTCGAGCTTCAGCTCGTTGGACGGTTTGAAATCGCCTTCGGCGGTCTGGATGTAGTTAACCGCGGCATCAAATTTTGCTTTCAGGTCACTCATGGTCTGGCTCCTTGGTTTTAATGGTTTTTTCCTCTGAGGGTGGGCCGAGTATAGCCGTGGTGTCAGTCTGCGTCATTGACTGAAAGCGCGCCATGGCAGGCGGCAGGGCAATCTGGCAAAAGTTTGCCCGACTGCACATTTCGGGTCATTTTTCGCCAACTGTCGCTTGAGAATACCGGGTCATCTGTGTACAGTTTCGGCCGTTGCTTGCCAGGACGGCAGGCATCAAGGACTGAACAACACTGCAAATGAATTGCACAGGGAGCACGCCATGTCTGCCAAAGACGGTTCCGTCGCGCCGAAAGAGCGCATTAATATCAAGTATGTCCCCGCCACCGGCGACCAGCAGGCTGAAACCGAGCTGCCGCTGAAGATGTTTGTGGTTGGCGATTTCAAGGGCCATGCTGAAGAAACCCCCATTGAAGACCGCAAAGCCATTTCCGTCGACAAGAACAACTTCCGTTCTGTCATGAAGGAAGCGGGTCTGACCTTGTCTACCTCGGTCTCCAACAAACTCGAAGAGAATGCCGATGATCTGCCGGTCAATCTGGAATTCCAGGGTTTGGACGACTTTTCTCCGGACAGCATTGCCCGCCAGGTGCCCGAGCTGAAAAAACTGATCGAGCTGCGTGAAGCCCTGGTTGCCCTCAAGGGCCCGCTGGGCAACGTGCCTTCGTTCCGTTCCAAGCTGCAGGAACTGCTGGACAACGACAGCGCCCGGGAAAAACTGCTGGCCGAGCTCGAACTGGCCACCGAAGGCGGCGAGTAAGCGCAGCACCGGAATACCGGAATACGGGAACCCGGTAACCAACACCGATAATCAATCACGTACTGAAGGGATGTGGTATGTCTGATACTGCTGTGCAGCACTCTGCTGCCTCCGAATCCGCAACACAAGGGTCCTTGCTGGACCAGGTCATGGCCAACAGCCGCATGGCGCCGGCCGATGAAGGCTACGATGTTGCCCGTAAAGGGGTGGCTACGTTTATCGCCAACCTGCTGAAAAGCGACGAAAAAGGCCAGCCGGTCAACAAGGCCCTGGTGGACCAGATGGTGGTCGAGCTGGACCGCAAGATCAGCGCCCAGATGGATGAAATCCTGCACGCCCCCAAACTGCAGGAACTGGAATCGTCCTGGCGCGGCCTGAAGTTGATGGTCGACCGCACTGAATTCCGCGAGAACATCAAAGTCGACATCCTGCACGCCACCAAGCAGGAGTTGCTGGAAGACTTCGAGTTTGCACCGGACGTTACCCAGACCGGCTTCTACAAGCACATCTATGCCGCAGAATACGGCCAGTTCGGTGGTGAGCCGGTGGGCGCCATTGTCGGCAACTACGCCTTCAGTCCGTCAACGCCAGACATGAAACTGCTGCAGTACGTGTCGTCCGTGGGTGCCATGTCCCACGCGCCGTTCCTGTCCTCGGTGGCGCCGTCGTTCTTTGGCGTCGACAGCTATCAGGAACTGCCGGCGATCAAGGAGCTCAGTGCCGTCTTCGAAGGCCCGAAATACGCCAAGTGGCGCTCCCTGCGCGAATCGGAAGACGCCCGTTACCTGGGCCTGACCGCGCCGCGCTTCCTGCTGCGTGTGCCCTATGACCCAACCGAGAACCCGGTGCGCAGCTTCAACTACAAGGAAGAAGTTTCCGGCGACCACGAGCACTACCTGTGGGGCAACACCGCCTATCTTTTGGCTACCCGCCTGACCGAGAGCTTCGCCAAGTACCGTTGGTGCCCGAACATCATCGGCCCGCAAAGCGGTGGTGCCGTGGAAGACCTGCCGGTGCACACCTTTGA
Organism: uncultured Marinobacter sp.; assembly: GCA_964446185.1. Lineage (GTDB taxonomy): Bacteria > Pseudomonadota > Gammaproteobacteria > Pseudomonadales > Oleiphilaceae > Marinobacter. The sequence continues at coordinate 33,575 of CAYUNQ010000002.1, forward strand.
GTCCTTCGGCCAGCTGGAAGCCAAGATTCCCACCGAAGTGCTGATCACCGACCGCCGGGAATACGAGCTGGCGGAAGAAGGCTTCATCGCCCTGACCATGCGCAAGGGCAGCGACAACGCCGCGTTCTTCTCCGCCAACTCGGTGCAGAAGCCCAAGCAGTTCCCGAACACCAAAGAAGGCAAGGAAGCGGAAACCAACTACAAGTTGGGTACCCAGCTGCCGTACATGATGATCGTGAACCGCCTGGCCCACTACATCAAAGTGCTGCAGCGCGAGCAGATCGGCTCCTGGAAAGAGCGCCAGGATCTGGAGCGGGAACTGAATACCTGGATTCGCCAGTACGTGGCCGACCAGGAAAACCCGCCCGCCGAAGTACGCAGCCGCCGCCCGTTGCGCGCCGCCAAGGTGGAAGTGTCGGAAGTGGAAGGCGATCCGGGCTGGTACCAGGTCTCCCTGGCCGTGCGCCCGCACTTCAAGTACATGGGTGCCAACTTCGAACTCTCGCTGGTTGGCCGCCTGGACAAGGATTAATCCATGTTCGGCGCCACTGGCACTGACGGCGTTCGCAATACCGGCAGCCTGTTTGAACGGCTCGAACAGGCCGCCGCCCCCCCGGGGCAGGGTATGGGTGAAGTGACCCATGTGGTGGAATCCATCAAGCGCCACCTGGTGCGCCTGCTGAATGCCCATCCGGGCAACAGCGCCAGCGTACCAGACCTCGGATTGCTGGATTTCAACGATGCCACCCTGGGTACCCACGACCTGAGTATCCAGATTCGCGGGGCGATTCGTCAGTGTATCGAGAAGTTTGAGCCGCGGGTGAAGCGGGTGGATGTGGTGGCGTTGCCACCGGGGCCGGACCCGCTGCAGTTGAAGTTTCAGGTGACGGTTTACCTGCAGGTTGCCGGGAGTGACGACCGGACCACCATTGACCTGGTTTTGGATGATAAGCGGTATTACCGGGTGGTTTAGGTTTGGTTGCCTGGGCCTGTGGGGGCTGCAGGGGGTGGGGGACAATTTTCTTCTGGGAAAAAACAACTCGCTTTGCTCAGACATCTTTTTTCCCGCCAGAAAATGGTCCCCCACCCCCTCCGTCAAACCTGGATGAATGCCGTCTGGATGTTTTTTGAAGGCACGGATGAGAGCGAGGGTGTGGTTGGTCTTTCCAAAAGTGTGCGGAGCCATGGGTGAAGAGCGAAAGCTCTTCACGGGCCAGCCAGGGATGGCTGGCACTGGATCCTCAATGCGACGCAGGAGCAATTAGCATTGAGGAGCGGAGCTCAAGCGCCCCACGGACGGGCTCGAAGCGTCTTTTGGAAAGACCAACCACACCCTTGCTCGGAGCCAGATAAGGTGCAGTAAGAATGAAGTTGAACAGGTTCTACAGGGATGAGTTGAGCTTTCTGCGGTTGCAAGGCAGGGAATTTGCCGAGGCACATCCGCAGCTTACCCGCTTTTTGTCTGAACAGAGCACCGACCCGGATGTGGAGCGGCTGCTGGAAGGCTTTGCCTTTCTGACCGGCAAATTGCGGGAGAAGGTTGAGGACGAGTTTCCTGAGCTGACCCATTCGCTGCTGAACATGCTCTGGCCGAATTATCTGCGGCCGGTGCCCAGCTGCACGATTATGCGC
>CAYUNQ010000003.1:0-32782 GCA_964446185.1 uncultured Marinobacter sp.
AAAATAAGAACTACTTTGCCACGGACACTCACGGACAAAAGACAAAAATTCGCTGCGTTGTTGTCCGTGTGATTCCGTAAGTGTCCGTGGCTAAAAAGTCTTTAAAGCTTTTCCTTTAGTGTTCTTTCGTGGATTTCGTGGCAAAAATTTCTTTTCTGTAAATCTTTTTTCCGTGTCCTTCCGTGGATTCCGTGGCAAAAAAAGTCCTTAAAGCTCCTGGCACAAGGCCATCCACCGGGCAATCCCCGCACTCCGGTACTTCTGCTTATGCAGGATGAAGTAAAAGTGCCGGTCGAACTGCCGATGTGGCACTGTCAGCGGCACCAGGCTGCCTCGCTTGAAGGCGTCGGCCAGTACCACCTCTGACAGGCAACCGATACCCAGGTCGGCTTCTACTGCTCGCTTGATGGCTTCAGTGTGTTCCAGCTCCAGCAATACGTTCAGGTCTGGCAGCAGGCCGTGCATGCCCCGTTCGAAGCTCTGGCGGGTGCCGGAGCCCTGTTCCCGCAAAATCCAGGTGGCGGCGCGCAGATCGTCGTCGGTCAGTTCGGCCTTGCTCGCCAGCGGGTGGGTGGGGGAGCAGAACGCCACCAGCCGGTCCTCCCGCCAGGGAATCACTTCCAGCTCTGAGGCTTGCAGTTCGCCTTCAATCAATCCGATGTCCAGCTCGAAATCCCGGACCCGCCGGGCAATGGTGCTGGTATTGGCCACTTCCAGGGAAACCCGCGGATGGTTTGGTGAGCTCATGTACTCGGCCATCACCCCGACCGCCAGGTAATTGCCGATAGTCAGGGTGGCGCCGACTTTCAGGGCGCCTACCTCAGAGTGTTTGCTGAACGCTTGTTCCAGCTCTGTGGCCTGGGCAAGCAGGGCCTCGGCTTTGGGCCGGTAAAGCCGCCCCAGTTCATTCAGTTGCAGGCGCTTTCCAACCCGGTCAAACAGCTGGATGTCGAACTGGTTTTCAAGCTCTTTCAGGGCGCTGCTGGCAGCGGATTGTGACATGGCGAGTGATTCCGCCGCCCGGGTAATGTTCTGAAAGTGGGCGGCGGCGAGGAAAACCTCAAGTTGGCGAAAGCTGTACTTCATAATCGATCAGGCCGGATAAAGTTAAGGTTATGTCCTGTCTGATCGATACGTTATCCCGGCATGACCGGGAACACAACCGTGGTTGCGGTCAGGGTGGGAAGCTGACCCGTGGCCTGCTCCTATATTTGTAAAATCGAACAGATATATGGGAATTGCCAGTTTTGTCGATTTAAGGTTGCGAGTTAGACTTTGCCCATCTAATTCCCATATACCCGTATGAAGTCGCAACAGCGAGGCTGCCATGAGTAATCTGATGAAAGAAACGGTCACCAGCGTTCACCACTGGAACGATACTCTGTTCAGTTTCAAAACCAGTCGGGACCCGGGTTTCCGTTTCAAGAACGGTCACTTTGTCATGATCGGTCTGGAGTCTGACGGTAAGCCGCTGATGCGTGCCTACAGTATTGCCAGTGCCAATTACGAGGAAGAGCTGGAGTTCTTTTCCATCAAGGTCGCTGATGGCCCGCTGACCTCCCGCCTGCAGCAGATCCAGGTAGGTGATGAGATTCTGGTCAGCCGCAAGCCCACCGGCACCCTCGTGCTCGACAACCTGCTGCCTGGCCGTAATCTGTGGCTGATCAGCACTGGCACCGGCCTGGCGCCATTCATGAGCATCATCAAAGACCCGGACGTATACGAGGCGTTCGACAAGGTGATTCTGACCCACGGTGTGCGCTATGTGTCCGAGCTGGCTTATCAGCAAGAGATCGAAGAGCTGCCAGAGAACGAGTTCTTTGGTGAGATGGTCTCTGGCAAGCTGGTGTATTACCCCACCGTTACCCGGGAGCCATTCCGCAATCAGGGCCGCCTGACTGATGCCATGCAAACCGGCAAGATCACCCGGGACCTGGGCCTGCCGGATTTCGATCTCGAGCAGGACCGTTTCATGATCTGTGGCAGCCCGAGCATGCTCAAAGACACCTGCGCCATTCTCAATGATCTGGGCTTTAAAGAGGCCCGTGGTGGCGAGCTGGGGCACTATGTGATCGAGCGGGCATTTGTTGAGCAGTAAGCTCCTCGCCAAATACTGACCTGATTTTCGGGGGTGGCCTGCGGTAGTATCGGCACAGAGTCAAAAGGAGTTTGTTGATGAAGCCGGTAATGCCGTTCGTTCTGATTTCTGTGTTGTTTGCCCTGACTGGTTGCGATGCTGAGCAGGGTAGTCATGCTGATTCCCCCGCACAGGTGGCTGAAGCGCCTGCCGGCAACCACAAGCGTGTGGTTGCCGATATTTCCCTGACCCTCAAGCGCGCTCAAATGGACTGGGTGGGCCAGAAAATTTTCGCCAACGAGTGCGCCAGCCGGTTTGATTGCCTGGTGCACTGGAACGAAGGCGAAGCATTTCCATCATTGGGCATCGGCCACTTTATCTGGTACCCGGAAGGGGTGGAGGGCCGGTTCACCGAGAGTTTCCCGCAACTTATCCGCTATATGATTCAGCGCCAGGCCCGCGTGCCGGACTGGTTGCGCAACCTGGAGCCCTTTGATGCGCCATGGCCTGACCGGAACGCGTTTCTTGCTGTGGAAGACTCTGTCCGGATAGCGGAGCTCAGGGAGTTTCTGGCCGGAACCCAGGGACTGCAAGCGGAGTTTATTTTTCGCCGGGCCGGAGAATCTCTGGGCAAGGTGGTAGAGGCGGCCCCTGCGGACCGGCGGGATCAGATTCGAAGCCATCTCGAAGCGCTCAGCGTCACGCCGGGCGGTGTCTATGCGTTGATGGATTATGTGAATTTCAAGGGTGAGGGTCTGTCGGAAAGCGAGCGCTATAACGGCGAGGGCTGGGGGTTGTTGCAGGTGTTGCTGGAGATGGAACTGGAGGGCGAGGCCACCGAGCTTCAGGCTTTCAGGGAAGCCGCCGGCCGGGTGTTAACCCGGCGAGCGGAGAATGCCGGGCAGCCAATCGAGCGTGAACGCTGGCTGCCGGGCTGGCTGAAGCGGCTGGAAACCTATCAGGAGCCAGCCGGCGGCCCGGAGTCATAGCGGGGCTTTGTTCAGCTCTGGTGCCTGGCCAGGGCTGGCTTCCAGCCACCACAGGTGTTTGTCCCAGTCACCCAATACGATACGCCGGGCTTTCCGGCTGTTGGCTTGCAGGTCGTGGATGGCCGGGCGGTGGGTGTGGCCGTGAATCATCAGCTGCACGCCGTGGGCTTCCAACTGCTTCACCACCTCTTCTGGTGTGACATCCATGATGGCTTCGGCTTTACCCTGGTTCTTGGCCATGGACATCTGGCGCAGTTGCCGGGCCATCTGCTGGCGGTCTGCCAGCGGGCGGGCCAGCATCATTTTCTGCATCTGAGGATTACGCATGTTGGCCCGGAACTTCTGGTATTCCACATCGGCGGTGCACAGGCTGTCGCCATGCATCAGCAGGGCAGGGGTGCCGTACAGGTCGATCACAGTAGGGTCGTCCAGCAGGGTGGCTCCGGCCCGCTCGCAGTAGTCGTGGCCGATCAGGAAGTCCCGGTTGCCGTGCATCAGGAAAATCTGCGTGCCCTGGTCACTCAGGGCTCTCAGCGCTGCGGCTACCTGTTCCTGTAGCGGCGTGCGTTCGTCGTCGCCAATCCAGGCTTCAAAGAAATCGCCCAGAATGTACAGCCGCTCCACACCCATGGCGTGGGTTTTCAGGAACCCGAGAAAGGCGCCCGTTATGTCCGGGCGCGATTCTTCCAGGTGCAGGTCGGAGATAAACAGCGTGGTCACGCGTCCTCCAGAACCTCGGCCTTCTCGATCACCACGTCCTCGAAGGGAACGTCCTGGTGGCCGGCATTCATGGTGGTGCGAACGGCGCGGATCTGGTTCACCGTGTCCATGCCGTCGACAACCTTACCGAACACGCAGTAACCCCAGCCTTCGGCATTCTTGGCGGTGTGGTCCAGGAAGCCGTTGTCCTGCACGTTAATGAAGAACTGGGCGGTGGCGGAGTGCGGGTCCATGGTGCGGGCCATGGCGATGGTACCGGTTTTATTGCTCAGGCCGTTATCGGCTTCGTTCTGGATCGGCTCGCGGGTTTTGCGCGGGGTCATGCCCGGCTCGAAGCCGCCGCCCTGGATCATGAAATTGCTGATTACCCGGTGGAAGATCAGGCCATCGTAGAAACCTTCACGAACATACTGCTCGAAGTTCTTGGCGGTTTCCGGTGCGTTTTCGTAGTCCAGTTCCAGTTTGATATCACCGAGGTTGGTTTTCAGCAGAATCATCAGGGCTTCCTGTAGTTTGAGGTCGGAATGATCAAAGTCGCTATTGTACTGAAGAGTTTCGTTGTGTGCATGAGTCCTGAGACTATTTGTGAGTATAATAGGCGGTTTAATGGAGCCTCTGGATAGCTCCCATGATTCATCCCCCGTTGACAGAGATTGTATGAGCGCCGAGTCGAAGAAAGCCCATAATTTTATTCAGAGCCTGATCGAAGACGCCATCGCCAAGGGCGAGCACACCGGCACGGTTGTTACCCGTTTTCCGCCGGAGCCCAATGGTTACCTGCACGTTGGTCACGCCAAATCCATCTGCCTGAACTTCGGCGTTGCCGATACCTTCGGGGGTGAGTGTAATCTTCGTTTCGATGACACCAACCCGGAAAAGGAAAGCCAGGAATACATTGATGCCATCAAGCAGGACGTTGAATGGCTGGGTTACAAGTGGGTGGGGGATGTTCGTTACGCCTCTGACTACTTTGACCAGCTTTACGCGTTTGCGGAAGAGCTGATCGAGAACGGCAAGGCCTATGTCTGTGCGCTCAACGCAGAGCAGATGGCCGAGTATCGCGGCTCCCTGAAAGAGCCCGGCAAGAACAGCCCGTACCGGGACCGCCCGGTGGAAGAAAGCTTGCAGCTGTTCCGGGATATGCGTGACGGCAAGTTCCAGAATGGTGAGCTGGTGCTGCGCGCCAAGATCGACATGGCTTCTCCGAACATCAACATGCGGGACCCGATCCTGTACCGCATTCGCTATGCCGACCATCACCAGACCGGCAGCAAGTGGTGCATCTACCCGATGTACGACTATACCCATCCGATTTCCGATGCCCTGGAAGGCATTACGCATTCCCTGTGCACCCTGGAATTCGAAGATCACCGGCCGCTGTACGACTGGGTGCTGGATAACATCACCATTCCGTGCCACCCGCGCCAGATCGAATTTGCCCGGCTGAACCTGAACTACACCATCACCAGCAAGCGCAAGCTGAAGCGGCTGGTGGATGAAAACGTGGTAGACGGCTGGAACGACCCCCGGATGCCGACCATCTCCGGCATGCGTCGCCGCGGTTATACCCCGGAATCCATCCGCAGCTTCTGCGACATGATCGGTGTGAACAAGGCCGGCGGCACCGTGGATGTGGGCATGCTGGAATATGCCATTCGTGAAGACCTGAACGACCGGGCGCCCCGCGCCATGTGCGTTATGCGTCCGCTCAAGGTGACCCTGACCAACTACCCGGCCGACCAGGTTGAAACCCTGACTCTGCCGGTGCATCCGCAGAAGCCGGAGATGGGTGAGCGGGAAGTGACCTGGAGCCAGACCCTGTACATCGACAGGGAAGATTTCGTAATCGAGCCGCCACGCAAATGGAAGCGGCTGGCCCCGGACCAGGCGGTGCGCCTGCGCGGTGGCTACGTGATGACCTGCAAAGAGGTTGTGCGTGATGACAGCGGTGAAATTGTCGAGCTCAAGTGCGAATACGATCCGAACACCCTGGGCGTGAACCCCGAAGGTTACAAGCCCAATGGCGTGATTCACTGGGTATCTGCCAGCGACAGCGTTGAATCAGACATCAATCTGTACGACCGCCTGTTCAACCACGAGAACCCGGACAGCGACAAGGAAGGCGACTTCCTGGACCACCTGAATCCGGAATCCCTGGTGGTGCTGAAAGGTGCGCGGGTAGAGAAGAGCCTGGCCGAGCCGCGTACCGATCTGCCGTACCAGTTCGAGCGCGAAGGCTATTTCTTCTGCGACCAGGAGCTGACCGCCAGGGCCGGCAAGCCGGTGTTCAACCGTACCGTGACCCTGAGAGATTCGTGGGACAAGGGAGGCAAGTAATGCGTGTCTACAATACGCTGACGCAGCAAAAGGAAGACTTTAAAACCATCGAGCCGGGCAAGGTGCGCATGTACGTGTGCGGCATGACGGTATACGACTACTGCCACCTGGGCCATGCCCGGGTGCTGGTGGCCTTCGATGTGATTACCCGGTACCTGCGCCATCGTGGTTACGACGTGTATTACGTGCGCAACATCACCGATATCGATGACAAGATTCTGCGCCGCGCCGATGAAAACGGCGAGGTCTACACCGACCTGACCGGGCGCATGATCCAGGCCATGCATGAAGATGAAGCCCGCCTGGGTGTACTGGCACCCAGTGAGGAGCCCCGGGCGACGGCCTACATCGATGACATCATCGCGATGATCCAGACCCTGATCGCCGGTGGCCATGCCTATGCGGCGGACAACGGTGATGTGTATTTTGCGGTGGATTCCTTCCCGGACTACGGCAAACTCAGCAAAAAGAAACTGGATGACCTGCTGGCCGGCGCCAGGGTCGATGTGCAGGAAGCCAAGCGCAGCCCTGCGGACTTTGCCCTGTGGAAAGCTGCCAAGGCGGGTGAGGTGAGCTGGCAGTCGCCCTGGGGTGACGGGCGCCCGGGCTGGCACATTGAATGCTCGGCTATGTCCACCAAGTGCCTGGGGGATACCTTCGATATCCACGGCGGCGGGCCGGACCTGCTGTTCCCGCACCACGAGAACGAGATTGCCCAGTCCGAGTGCGCCACCGGCCACAAGTTTGTGCACACCTGGATGCACGCCGGTGCCATTCGGGTGAACAAAGAGAAGATGTCCAAGTCTCTGGGTAATTTCTTCACCATCCGCGAAATTCTGGAAAAGTATCCGGCGGAAGTGGTGCGCTACTTCCTGGTGTCCAGCCACTACCGCAGCCAGGTGGACTATTCCGAAGACAACCTGGCCGAAGCTGGTCGCACGCTGACCAAGCTGTATCACGCCCTGCGTGGCATCACACCAGCCAAGGAAGCCGATGTACCGGAAACCGACCATGACCGCCGCTTTGCCGAGGCCATGGACGACGATTTCAATACCGCCGGCGCCATTGCGGTATTGCATGCGGTAGCAAACGACATCAATCACCAGCGCCGGGAAGGTGACGACGAGGCTGCCAAGCGCAGTGCTGCGGTCCTGGTGCGTTTGGGTGCGGTGCTGGGCCTGCTGCAGCAGGATCCGGAAGCCTTTTTCCAGGCCGACACCGGCAGCGAACTGACGGCGGAAGATATCGAAGCGATGATCCAGGCCCGCGCCGATGCCCGCAAGGCCAGGAACTTCGCTGAGTCAGACCGCATTCGGGATGAATTGCTGGATAAGGGCATTATCCTGGATGACAGCCGGGAAGGCACCACCTGGCGCCGTGCATAATCCTGCTCAATACACATAAAGTCGCATTGTGCTGCCCGGGAATGACCTTGTAGGGAATTTCACGTACAATGCGGCGCTCAAATACTAATGCCCCCGCACCATGTGTGCTAAGGGGGAGTCGGGAAACATAACCCATCGAGGCAAGCAACGATGACAGAACGCGTTCAAGTTGGCGGCATTCAGATCGCCAAGAATCTGTACGATTTCGTAAACAACGAAGCGATCCCGGGTACCGGCGTTGACGCTGACAAATTCTGGTCCGAGTTCGACAAGATTGTGAACGAGCTGGCTCCGCGCAACCGCGAGCTGCTGGTCAAGCGTGACGAGATCCAGGAAAAAATGGACACCTGGAACCGCGAGCACAAAGGCCAGAAGCTGGACATGGCCGAGTACAAGGCCTTCCTGAAAGAGATCGGTTACCTGGTTGATGAACCCGCCGATTTCAAAATCTCTACCGCCAACGTAGACCCGGAAATCGCCACCATGGCCGGCCCGCAGCTGGTTGTGCCGATCATGAACGCCCGTTTTGCCCTGAACGCCGCCAATGCCCGTTGGGGTAGCCTGTACGATGCCCTGTACGGCACCGATGCTATTTCCGAGGAAGGGGGTGCCGAGAAAGGCCGTGGTTACAACCCGGTTCGTGGTGCCAGGGTTATCGAGTGGGCCCGCAACCTGCTGGACGGCTCTGCCCCCCTGGCTTCCGGCAGCCATAAAGATGCTGCCAAGTACTACATCGACGGCGGCAAGCTGGCGGTGAAACTGCAGAACGGTGAAGTTGCCGGCCTGAAAGACGAGTCCGGCTTTGTGGGTTACACCGGTGCTGCCGATGCACCTACCGGTATTCTGTTGGTGAAGAACGGCATGCACTTCGAGATTCAGATCGATGCCAGCCATCCGATCGGTAAAGACGACGGTGCCAACGTTAAAGACGTTCTGATGGAATCAGCCCTGACCACCATCATGGACTGCGAAGACTCCGTGGCTGCGGTAGACGCGGACGACAAGGTACTGGCCTACAAAAACTGGCTGGGCCTTATGAAGGGTGACCTGGAAGAGTCCTTCGAGAAAGGCGGCCAGATGATGACCCGTCGCATGAACGGCGACCGCAGCTACACCGGTGCTGACGGCAGCGAAGTGTCCCTGAAGGGCCGCAGCCTGCTGTTCGTTCGTAACGTCGGCCACCTGATGACCAACCCGGCCATCCTGCTGAAAGACGGCAGCGAGATTCCGGAAGGCCTGATGGACGGCCTGGTTACATCTCTGATTGCCATCCACGACTTGAAGGGCGACGGCAAGTTCCAGAACAGCACCAAGGGTTCTGTGTACATTGTTAAGCCCAAGCAGCACGGCCCGGAAGAAGTGGCCTTCACCAACGAGTTCTTCGGCCGCGTTGAAGATGCCCTTGGTCTGCCGCGCTTTACCCTGAAAGTCGGCATTATGGACGAAGAGCGTCGCACCACTGTTAACCTGAAAGCCTGTATCCACGCTGCCAAAGAGCGCACCGTGTTTATCAACACCGGCTTCCTGGACCGTACCGGCGACGAGATTCACACCTCCATGGAGCTGGGTCCGTTTATTCGTAAGGGCGAGATGAAGCAGGCGGCCTGGATTAGCGCTTACGAGCAGTGGAACGTGGACATCGGCCTGGAAACCGGCCTGTCTGGTGTTGCCCAGATCGGTAAGGGTATGTGGGCCATGCCGGACCTGATGGCTGGCATGCTGGAAGCGAAGATCGGCCATCCGAAAGCCGGTGCCAACACGGCATGGGTTCCGTCTCCGACTGCCGCTACCCTGCACGCCACGCACTACCACCAGGTGAACGTGTTTGACGTACAGAAAGAGCTGGCTAACCGCGAGCGGGCGTCCCTGGATGACATCCTGACCGTGCCGGTGATGGAAGATCCGTCTGCGCTGACTGCCGAAGACATCCAGCAGGAACTGGACAACAACGCCCAGGGTATTCTCGGCTATGTCGTTCGCTGGATCGACTCCGGTGTGGGTTGCTCCAAAGTGCCGGATATCAACGACATCGGCCTGATGGAAGACCGCGCAACCCTGCGTATCTCTTCCCAGCTGCTGACCAACTGGCTGTACCACGGTATCTGCACCGAAGAGCAGATCATGGAAACCATGAAGCGCATGGCAGCCGTGGTCGACAAGCAGAACGCCGGCGATGCCGGGTACCGCAATATGGCGCCGAACTTCGACGACAGCATCGCCTTCCAGGCCGCTGTGGACCTGGTTCTGAAAGGCCGCGAACAGCCGGCCGGCTACACTGAGCCGCTGCTGCACGCCTATCGTCAGAAGGCGAAAGCCAAGTACGGTCAGTAAGGCCGGACACAAAAAACCCCGCTTCGGCGGGGTTTTTTATGGGCCTGGCAGGCTACAAGGGGGTCGTACCCTCGGCGGGGGTACGCCCCCACCCTTCTGTTAGCGCCAGTCTCCGAAGAATCTAGACCTCGGAGTGCAGCACATCCGCTGCGTACAGCGTGTTTTCCAGCAGGGTGGCAATGGTCATCGGCCCTACACCGCCAGGTACCGGGGTAATATATGCTGCCCGCTCGGCCGCGGCAGCAAAGTCCACGTCGCCACACAGCTTGCCGTCGGCCATCCGGTTGATGCCCACATCAATCACCGTAGCGCCGGGTTTTACCCACTCGCCTTTGATGATGCCGGGTTTACCAACGGCGGCTACCAGGATGTCTGCTTCGCTGACAAACTTCTCCAGGTTGTCTGTGAACCGGTGGCATACCGTGGTGGTGGCGCCTTTAAGTAGCAGTTCCATGCACATGGGGCGGCCGACGATGTTGGAGGCGCCCACAATCACCGCGTGCTGGCCTTTATAGGGTGTGCCAATGGAGTCCAGCAGGGTAATGACACCGGCTGGTGTGCAGGGGCGCAGGGCCGGTTTGCGCTGCATCAGCCGGCCGATGTTATAGGGGTGAAAGCCGTCAACATCTTTGTCCGGGAGGATTTTTACCAGAATCGGGTCTGCGTCCAGGTGAGAGGGCAGGGGGAGCTGGACCAGGATGCCGTCTACTGCCGGGTTTTCGTTCAGCTCGTCTATCAGGGATTCCAGGGCCTGCTGGGAGGTGTCTGCCGGCAGGTCATAGGACAGCGAAAGAATGCCGGCCTGTTCGCAGGCCTTGCGCTTGTTGCCTACATACACTTGCGAGGCGGGATCGTTGCCGACCAGAACCACCGCCAGGCCTGGTGCGCGAAGGCCTTTGTGTTTGCGGGCTTCTACACCGGCAGCAACCTGCTGCCGGACCTGGGCGGCAATCTCTTTTCCGTTAATCAGTTTGGCGCTCATGTTTCCGTCTTGTCGGTTGGGCATGAATAGTGGTGCAGTGATGGCCGCGCATTGTCTCATGCTTCGGCAATAACGCCAATGCAGCGTGGCCCGGCTGTACCTCCTGCGGGAACTTATCTGGCGCCGGCAGGTCTTCATGTTTACGGTTATATTGATGATTTTGAAAATCCGTGTTGACGGATGCCAAAGGCGCCGGTAATATGCGCGCCAACTTTGCTGAAGCACTTGTTGTTCAGTTAACGGGGTATAGCGCAGTCTGGTAGCGCGCCTGCTTTGGGAGCAGGATGTCGGGAGTTCGAATCTCTCTACCCCGACCATTTTCTGGATATTCAGGTGGGCGAACGGTCAAGCGCCCGTAGCTCAGCTGGATAGAGCATCCGCCTTCTAAGCGGATGGTCGCAGGTTCGAGTCCTGCCGGGCGCGCCATACTGCTCGACGCAGGTTGGCACCGGACTCGCCGAACCAGCAAAGTTGAAGTAAGCAGATGCGTACCGTAAGGTACCTTCCTGATGTGGTGGACGTAGCTCAGTTGGTAGAGCTCAGGATTGTGACTCCTGCGGTCGAGGGTTCGAACCCCTTCGTCCACCCCACTTTTCCCCTTGTTTGTTTCCGCAGTTCTGACCTTCCCGTTCCGGGATCAGCCCTGCGTTGGTTACGCGAGAGTGGCGGAATTGGTAGACGCACTGGATTTAGGTTCCAGCGGGGCAACCTGTGAGAGTTCAAGTCTCTCCTCTCGCACCACCCTTTCTTTTTCCTGATTTATCCCCATCTTTTGTCCAGGCCGGTTGTGGTACTGGTCGCAATCCGTTATTCCTGCGTGTCGGGTGATTCTCTCGGCAGGGTAAACCGTGATAAACTACCGGCTTTTAATTTTGCGTCCCTTTGGGCTAAACCGCTCCATTCGGGATTTTGTTTTAATTTTCATTCACATACAGAATCTGTAATTTGAGGATCTTCCATGCAAGTGTCTGTTGAAACGACCTCCAACATCGAGCGTCGCATGACGATTGGTGTGCCCGCCCAGGAAATTGACCAGGCGGTCCAGAAACGCCTGCAGGAAACTGCCCGTACTGTTCGCCTGAACGGTTTCCGTCCCGGCAAGGTGCCCATGAGCGTGGTCAAGCGTCGTTTCGGTGACAGCGTGCGCCAGGAAATTGTCGGCGAGGTTATGCGCGACAACTACATCAAGGCACTGCAGGAGCAGGACATCAATCCCGCTGGCTGGCCGCGGTTTGAGCCGAAGACCATGGAAGAGGGCAAAGACCTCGAGTTCGTGGCTATCTTCGAAGTTCTGCCAGAAATCGAGCTCGGTGACCTGAGCAAGGTTGAAGTTGAGAAGCCGGTCTCTGAAGTAACCGACAAGGATATCGACACCATGATCGATAACCTGCGTCGTCAGCAGTCCACCTTGAAAGAAGTTAAGCGCAAGTCCAAGAACAAGGACGTTGTGACCATCGACTTCAAGGGTTCTATTGACGGTGAAGAATTTGAAGGTGGCGCCGCTGAAGGTCACCGCCTGACACTGGGCTCTGGCCAGATGATCCCGGGCTTCGAAAAAGGCATCGTGGGCGGTAAGGCCGGCGAGGAGCTGGAAATCGACGTGGAATTCCCGGCGGATTACCACAACGAAGAACTGGCTGGTAAGCCTGCCAAGTTCGCCATCACCATTCACAAGGTTGAAGAGCCCCAGCTGCCTGAGCTGGACCAGGAATTCTTCAAGCGTTTCGGTATCGAAGCCGAAGACGAAGCCGCCTTCCGTGAAGAAGTGAAGAAGAACATGGAGCGCGAGCTCAAGCAGGCGGTATCCAACAAGGTCAAGAACGACGTGGTTGACGGCCTGCTGGCAACTACCGAGCTGGACATTCCGGCTGCCTTGGTTGACCAGGAAATCGACCGCCTGCGCCAGGACGCCGTTCAGCGTTTCGGCGGCCAGGTTGACTTCCAGCAGCTGCCCAAGGAAATCTTCGAAGATCAGGCCAAGCGCCGCGTGAAGACCGGCTTGCTGTTCCAGGAAGTGGTCAAGAAGAACGACCTGAAGGCAGACGATGCCAAGGTTGAAGAAAAGATTCAGGAAATCGCTTCTACCTACGAGCAGCCGGAAGAAGTTATCGCCCACTTCAGCAGCAACCCGGACCAGAAGGCCCAGATTGAGTCTTCGGTCCTGGAAGATGCAGTGGTCGATTACGTTCTGGCCCAGGCCAAGGTAAGCGAGAAGAAAATGAAGTACGAAGAAGCGGTCGCTGCTGGTCAGCCGCAGCGCTGATCAGGCCCGGGCTTTTTTGCCCGGTGCCGCTTTCTGGAAACAGCCGGCGTGTCCGGCTGTTTTCATCTGGGCTTACTGCTGGCAGAGTATATGTATTCAGGGGTGTCCTGATCGCCAAATCAGGATATCCTCCGCAGGAGTCCATGCCCATTGTCCATAAGGAGTTCAGGCGCACATGACGCAGAAACCGTTTGATGGCCCTACAATGATAACCAGCGCCGGCCTGGTGCCGATGGTAATTGAGCAGACGGCACGTGGAGAGCGTTCCTTCGACATTTATTCACGTCTGCTCAAGGAGCGGGTGATTTTTCTGGTTGGCCCGGTTGAAGACCATATGGCGAACCTTGTGGTTGCCCAGCTGCTGTTCCTGGAATCCGAGAACCCGGACAAAGACATCCATCTGTATATCAACAGCCCGGGCGGCGCGGTAACGGCGGGTATGTCTATTTACGACACCATGCAGTTTATCAAGCCGGACGTTGCTACCCTGTGTATCGGCCAGGCGGCCAGCATGGGTGCCTTCCTGTTGGCCGGTGGCGCCAAGGGCAAGCGTGCCTGCCTGCCGAATTCCCGTGTGATGATTCACCAGCCGCTGGGTGGCTATCAGGGGCAGGCAACGGATATCGAGATCCACACCCGTGAGATCCTGAAGATCCGTGACACCCTGAACTCGCTGCTGGCCCACCATACCGGCCAGGATCTGGAAACCATTGCCCGGGATACCGACCGTGATAATTTCATGGATCCGATCCAGGCGAAGGAATACGGGCTGATCGATACAGTGCTTGATAAGCGCGTAGCGAATCAATAATACTGAAAGTCATCGCATCATTCCTGGTCGGCGTACAGGTAACTGTGCCGGCCAATGAAGAACAGAGGTATTTCAATGGCAGATGAAAGAAACGGCAGAGGCGACGATAACGGCAAGTTGCTGTACTGCTCGTTTTGTGGAAAGAGCCAGCATGAAGTCCGTAAGCTCATTGCAGGGCCTTCGGTGTTCATCTGCGACGAGTGTGTTGACCTGTGCAACGACATCATCCGGGAAGAAATTCAGGACAACGCCCAGGAGGAGGCCAGCGACCGGCTTCCGACACCGGCCGAGATCCGTGAAACCCTGAATGAGTATGTTATTGGCCAGGATCGCGCCAAGGTTGTTCTGTCTGTTGCGGTCTATAACCACTACAAGCGTTTGCGCTATGGCGAGGGCAAGAGCGACGTTGAGCTGGGCAAGAGTAACATCCTGCTGATCGGGCCGACCGGTAGTGGTAAGACCCTGCTGGCTGAGACCCTGGCTCGTATGCTCAATGTGCCCTTTACGATTGCCGACGCAACCACGCTGACGGAAGCCGGCTATGTGGGTGAGGATGTCGAGAACATCATCCAGAAGCTGCTGCAGAAGTGCGACTACGATGTCGAAAAGGCCCAGCGCGGTATCGTCTACATTGACGAGATCGACAAGATTTCCCGTAAGTCTGACAATCCCTCTATTACCCGGGATGTATCCGGTGAGGGTGTTCAGCAGGCGCTGCTCAAACTGATCGAAGGTACTGTGGCTTCGGTTCCGCCCCAGGGCGGCCGCAAGCATCCGCAGCAGGAATTCCTGCAGGTGGATACCACGAACATGCTGTTCATTTGTGGTGGTGCCTTTGCTGGGCTGGAAAAGGTGATTCAGGAGCGCTCCGAGCGCAGCTCCATCGGGTTCTCTGCGACGGTTAAGAGCCCGGATGACAGCAAGAACACCGGTGACATCATCCGTGATGTGGAAACGGAAGACCTGGTGAAGTTCGGCCTGATTCCGGAGTTTGTCGGACGTCTGCCGGTTGTGGCTACGCTGACAGAGCTGGATGAAGAAGCACTGGTGCAGATCCTGACCGAACCGCGAAATGCGCTGACCAAGCAGTACCAGAAGCTGTTCGACATGGAAGGTGTGGAGCTGGATTTCCGTGAAGACGCCCTGCGGGCGGTGGCCAGAAAGGCTATGGTGCGCAAGACGGGCGCCCGGGGCCTGCGGTCCATCATGGAAGCCACGTTGCTGGACACCATGTACCAGATTCCCTCCGAGCATGATGTTGCCAAGGTGGTAATCGATGAAAGTGTGATCAAGGGCGACTCCGAGCCGTTCAAGATCTACTCGAGCAGTGATCATGCCAAGGCGGTCCCGGAAGATTAATTTTTCATCCGTGATCAGGCATCAGGAAAAAGGGGCGGCAACGCCCCTTTTTTCATGGCCTCGAAGGAATAGCCCGCCTGGGTTTTCCTGACGTAAAAAGATTGCAATTTATGTCTGCGCCCCAATGATGGGTGGTATGCTGAAATAAACGCTGTCAGAGGATTCCCTATGACCCGTATACCTGAAGAAACCGTGAAAGAATATCCGCTGCTCCCGCTGCGGGATGTGGTGGTGTTTCCGCACATGGTGGTGCCACTGTTCGTTGGCCGAGAAAAGTCCATCCAGGCTCTGGAAGCCGCGATGGAGGGTGGCAAGGAAATCCTTCTGGTTGCCCAGAAAGACGCTGCTACTGATGAGCCCGGTCCAAAAGATGTGTTCGCCATGGGCACCCTGGCCACTGTGCTGCAAATGCTCCGGTTGCCCGACGGCACTGTGAAAGTGCTGGTAGAGGGTAATGCCCGGGTGAGTATCACCGGTATCGAAGAGGCCGACTACCTGCTTGGCCAGGCGCTGCTGATGGATGAGGAATCCCTGCCCGAGCGGGAAGCAGATGTGCTCACCAAGACCCTGATGGACGAGTTCGAGAAGTACGTGAAATTGTCCAAGAAGGTGCCTTCAGAGGTGTCTAATGCGCTGACTGGCATCACCGAGCTTGAGCGCCTGGTGGATACCATGGCGGCGCACCTGGATATGCGCATTCCAGAGAAGCAGGAATTGCTGGAGGCGCTGGACATCCGCAAGCGCGTTGATTTGCTGCTGGGCAAGCTGGACGGCGAGATCGACCTGATTGAAGTCGAGAAGCGTATTCGTGGCCGTGTGAAGAAGCAGATGGAGCGCAGCCAGCGGGAGTATTACCTGAACGAACAGATGAAGGCCATCCAGAAGGAGATGGGCAATCTGGGCGAGGGTAACAACGATTTTGAAGAACTCGAGCAAAAGCTCGAGGCAGCCGGGCTGCCCGAAGAAGCCCGCAAGAAGACCGAAGCAGAGCTGAACAAGCTGAAGATGATGTCGCCCATGTCGGCGGAGGCCACTGTTGTGCGGGGCTACATCGACTGGATGCTGGCGGTGCCCTGGAAGAAGCGTAGCCGTGTTCGCCATGACCTGCAAAAGGCCCGCGAGATTCTGGACCAGGACCACTACGGTCTGGATGAAGTTAAAAAACGCATTCTCGAGTACCTGGCGGTGCAAAGCCGGGTCAAGAAAGTAAAAGGGCCGGTACTGTGTCTGGTGGGGCCTCCCGGTGTGGGTAAGACCTCGTTGGGTCAGTCCATCGCCAAGGCTACTAACCGGAAATACACTCGGATGGCCCTGGGCGGTGTTCGTGACGAAGCGGAAATCCGTGGTCACCGCAAGACGTACATCGGTGCCTTGCCGGGCAAGCTGTTACAGAAGCTGGCCAAGGTAGAAGTGAAGAACCCGCTGTTCTTGTTCGATGAAATCGACAAGATGGGCATGGATCATCGGGGCGACCCGGCCTCGGCCTTGCTTGAGGTGCTGGATCCGGAACAGAACCACACCTTTAATGATCATTACCTGGAAGTGGACTACGACCTTTCCGATGTGATGTTTGTGTGCACCTCTAACTCCATGGATATTCCGTCGGCCCTGCTGGACCGTATGGAAGTTATCCGGATTCCGGGTTACACCGAAGCTGAAAAGGTGAACATTGCCTTGCGTTACCTGCTGCCCAAGCAGATTAAGGCCAACGGCTTGCGCAAGGATGAGCTCAAGGTGCCGGAAGAGACCTTGCGTGACCTGATCCGCTACTACACCCGGGAAGCCGGTGTGCGTGGCTTGGAGCGTGAGATTGCCAAGATCTGCCGGAAGGTGGTTAGGGAGCATGTGGAAAGTAGCGACACCGCTTCGGTAACCCTGACGCCGGAGATGCTGGAAGACTATTCCGGAGTGAAGAAGTACTCGTACGGCCTGGCTGAAGAGAGCAACCAGGTCGGTCAGGTGACCGGACTGGCCTGGACCCAGGTGGGCGGCGAATTGCTGACCATCGAGTGTGCGCTGACACCCGGCAAGGGCCGCGTAGTGAAGACAGGTTCGCTGGGCGATGTCATGCAGGAGTCTATTCAGACCGCGCTCACCGTGGTTCGTAGCCGGGCTGCCGGGCTGGGAATTCCCGAAGATTTCCACGAAAAGCATGACCTGCACATCCACGTTCCGGAAGGTGCGACCCCGAAAGACGGCCCCAGTGCCGGTATCGGCATGTGCACAGCGCTGGTTTCTGCGCTGACCAAGATTCCCGTGCGCGCCGACGTAGCCATGACCGGTGAGATTACGTTGCGGGGCCGGGTACTACCCATTGGGGGCCTGAAAGAAAAGCTGCTGGCAGCTCATCGTGGCGGCATCAAGACGGTCTTGATTCCTGATGAAAATGTCCGTGATCTCAAGGAGATACCGGATAACATCAAAGAATCCGTGGAGATCCGTGCAGTGAAGTGGATCGATGAGGTTCTGGATATTGCCCTGGAATACGCACCGGACCCTTCAGTGGAAAACAGCACAACCAAGACGGCGTCTGCAAAAGCAAATGAAGATGCCAGTGATGTTACCGAGCGCATAAATACTCACTAATGCCGGGATGAGTTGTTGACACGCCGGAGAGCCCGTTGGTATAACTGTTTCGCCGTGAAGCAGCCAATACCAAGGGCTCCCGCGCAGTATGTGCCTATTCCGATCACCGGTGAAACGCCGCAAGGAATAATAAAACAGAAGAATGGAATTATCCGACTGCTTATGCGATAGTCGGAAAAGTCCGCAAAAAACAAACCGACCTATAACATCTTCAACCTGAAATCGAAGGGGTTTAGTGTGAACAAGTCCGAACTGATCGACGCAATTGCAGAATCCGCAGATATTTCGAAAGCAGCAGCTGGCCGTGCGCTGGATGCAATGACCAGCTCCATCACCGGTGCCCTGAAGAGCGGCGACCAGGTTACCCTGATCGGTTTTGGTACCTTCTCTGTGAAAGAGCGTGCAGCCCGTACTGGCCGCAACCCGCAGACTGGCGCTGAAATCAAGATCGCGGCCTCTAAAGTACCTGGCTTCAAAGCAGGTAAGGCCCTGAAAGACGCCGTTAAGTAACGGTTCTTTCTTTGGCGGCTTTCGCGCGCGGGAGCTGCCGCAGGAACTCGAGGCGCATTCCGTAAAGGGTGCGCCTTTTTGCGTTAAGAAGGGGCGGCCTGACTCGCTCTTCGCCAACAACATCCGCACGACCTTGAACAGGGATTCAGGAATAACATGCTTCAAGATATTCGGGATAATGCCCAGGGCACCATCGCAAAGGTTATTATCGGCCTTTTGATCATTTCCTTGTCGATCTGGGGGATGGACGCGATCATCGGCGGCTTCTCCGGAGAGCCGGAAGTGGCCACGGTTAACGGCAACGAAATTACCGAACGGGAATTCCTGCGCACCGTGCAGCTGGAAATGCAGCAGCGTCTCATGCAGATGGATGATCCGGACCCTTCACTGGTGGATGAAGACCAGGTTCGACGGGATGTGCTGGAAGCGCTGATTCAGGAAGCTGTGCTTACCCAGGATGCCGCCAACCAGGGTCTCGAACTCTCTGACGCAGACATTGACTCCCTGATCACCCAGATGCCTCAGTTCCAGGTGGATGGCCAGTTCAATCGGGATCGCTTTGTTGCCACAGTGCGTAATCTGGGCATGGGGGTTGCCGAGTTCCGTGAGACCCTGCGTAAGAACTACGTTGTAAACCAGATCCGTGCAGCCATCGCCCAGACCGGCGTGGCAGTTCCTGTGCAGGCTGAGCAGTTGCTGGCAATCCAGAACCAGACCCGGGACTTCCGGGTACTGACCATCGATGCCGAGGCGGTAGCTGACCAGGTAGCATTGTCTGATGAAGAAGTAGAGATCTACTACGAGGACAACAAGGACCAGTTCCGTAAGCCTGAGCAGGTTACTGCTGCCTTTATTTCGCTGTCACTGGAGGCGCTGGCAGGAGCCATTGAGGTTTCCGAAGAAGAAGTGCAGGCGTATTACCGGGAACGGGCTGAAGACTTTGCCCGGGAAGAGCGGCGTGCCGCGCACATCCTGATTGAGGCCGGCCCTGAGGCTGCGGACACCATTGCTGCTATCCAGCAGCGGCTGGGCGACGGTGAGTCCTTCGCCGACCTTGCTGAAGAGTTTTCAGTGGATACGGTTTCAGCCCGTGATGGTGGCGACCTGGGCTTTGCCGGTCGCGGTGTTTACGACGAAGCGTTTGAAGAGGCGCTGTTCGCCTTGGAAGAGGGAGCCACGTCTGGTCCGGTAGAAACCAGTTTCGGTATCCACCTGATCCGTCTGGAAGCGGTTCGCCGGGCAGACGTTCCATCCTTCGGGCAGCTGGAAACCGAGCTGCGTAAAGAGCTGGCTGCCGCCCGGGCAACCGAGCGTTTTGCCGAAGTTCGCGCCCAGCTGGCAGACGCGGCTTACGCCGCTGATGACCTGTCTGGCCCGGCTGCCGAGCTCGGCCTGGAGGTTCAGGAAATTTCCGGTGTGAGCCGTGATGGTGGTCCTGCGCCCTTTAATCACCCCGGCCTGGTTCGTCAGCTGTTTTCCGCTGATGTGCTTGAGGGTGGCTATAACACCGAGCTGATCGATGTGCAGAACAATGTGGCCGTGGTTGCCCGGGTACGGGAACACCAGCAGCCAACGCAACTGGCGCTGGCAGATGTTGAGGGCAAGATTCGTGAGCTGCTGCTGAACCGCGCAACCCGGAAAGCCCTGGATGATCGTGCTGCCTCCGTGGTAGCGGCGGTGGAAGCCGGCGAGCAGCCGCAGGCGGACCAGTGGCAGAGTTTTGAGGGTGAGGGCCGCAATGTGGCCGGGCTTGCCCCGTATGTTGCCCAGGCCGTGTTCTCCCTGCCGCACCCCGAGGGTGGTCAGCCGGTTGTTGGTAAAACGCTGGGAGATCGCGAGGTGGCAGTGATCGTTCTGGACGCCGTGAATCCCGGCACTGTTGAGCAGGACAACCCGGAGTTCCGTCAACTGCAGCAGTTCCTGGCTCAGCTTGAAGGCCAGCGGGAGTATCAGGCCTACCAGCAGTACCTGCGAAACACCGCAGACGTCGAGCGTAATTAACGGTTAGTCTGAGTATGAAAAAGGGTGCCTGCGGGCACCCTTTTTTTGTGTCTGATTTCAGCCCTGGGGGAGGCGGGTAGCCTTCAGGCTTTCCTTTATCTTCTTCAGGTGGTCCAGAAAGTCTGGTCCGCGCTTGAGGGTGACCCCGGTGGCCAGGATGTCGATCACCGTCAGGTGAATAATCCTGGACGACATCGGCATGTACACCTCGGTGTCTTCCTGTGCGGTAACCCCCACGATGGTGGTGCAGGCTTCTGCCAGTGGGGAGTTCGGGTTGGTTATGCCAATTACCGTAGCGCCATTGGCCCGGGCCAGGTGGGCAATCTCTATGGTTTCCCGTGTTCGCCCGGTGAAGGAAATCAGCACAATGGCGTCGCCTACGCCGGAGCCGGCGGCAACCATCCGTTGCATCAAGGCGTCATCGTAGGATGATACCGGGATGTTGAAGCGGAAAAACTTGTGTTGTGCGTCCAGGGCAACAGAAGCGGAGCCGCCCATTCCGAAAAAGGCAATCTGCTTGGCCTGGATCAGGTAGTCCACCACTGTGGCGATGTCCTGGGGGTCCAGTGCCTGCCTGGTCTTGTCCAGATTGGCGATGGTGCTGAGCATGATTTTCTCGGCGTATTCCGCTGGCGTATCATCTGGCTCGATATCCTGCCCCACATAGGGAGTGCCGGTAGCGATGCTCTGGGCAAGCCGGATTTTGAAATCCGGGAAGCCAGTGGCCGAAAAGCCCCGGCAGAAGCGGTTTACCGTTGGCTCGCTTACGTTTGCTGCCCGGGCCAGGGCGGCAATGGAGTAGCGGGTTGCCGCGCTGGGGTCTCTCAGGATGGCATCGGCTACCTTGCGCTCGGACTTGTTCAGTGACTCCAGGCGGCTCTGGATCTGCTCCAGCAGGTTGTCGTCTCGGCGCATCGGGTTCTCCGCCATGCAGCTATACTCCCTTCTGTACTGGTGATTGATGAACATTATACCTGCTGAAAGCAGACAAAAGGGTAGTAAATGTGTCATATGTTCGCCGCCCCCTTGGAATAGCCCGGGACGGGTGTCATTATTTCGCTAAAGTTACGAAAATCCGGTTTTCATTGTTGCCGGGGCATGGAGAAGCCAATGGTTGATCGATCCGTATGTGCTTGCGACCTGATGCTGTTCGGGGCATTTGGCGACCTGGCCCAGCGCAAACTGTTTCCCGCTTTATACCAGCTGGACCGTGCCGGGCTGCTGGCGCCGGACAGCCGGATACTGGCGATTGCCCGGCGGGACCTGGACACCGCAGGCATGCGTGAAGCCTTGCTGGCCAGATTGATAAAGCAGGTGCCCGAAGCCGAGTTTGATGCCGAAGTGGCCCGTAGCTTTGTTAACCGGGTGGAATACCTTGAGTTGGATTTCAACAATACTGACGGTTTCCTGGTACTCAATGACTGGAGGCACCCGGACAACCAGTTGATTGTCTACATGGCGACACCGCCGTCGATGTACGGGGTTATCGCCCGCAACCTTCGAACCGGTGCCTGCTGCACCGAGCGCACCCGGGTGGTGGTTGAAAAACCCATAGGCCATGACCTTGAATCCTCGAAAGTCATCAACGATGCGCTGGCGGAGGTGTACCTCGAAAGTCAGTTGTTCCGGATCGACCACTACCTGGGTAAGGAAACGGTCCAGAACCTGATTGCGCTGAGGTTTGCCAACAACCTGTTCGCCTCACAGTGGGACCAGAACCACATCTCCCATGTGGAGATCACCGTTGCGGAAAGCGTGGGTATCGCGGGGCGCTGGGGGTATTTCGACAAAGCCGGTCAGATCCGGGACATGATCCAGAACCACCTGTTGCAGCTGCTCTGCCTGATTGCCATGGACCCGCCCTCAGACCTGTCGGCGGACAGCATCCGGGACGAAAAGGTCAAGGTGCTCAAGGCGCTTAAACGGATTACCCCGGATATGATGGCGGAGTATGTGGTGCGCGGCCAATACGCCGCAGGTTCCAGCGAAGGCAAGCCAGTACCCGGGTATCTGGAAGAGGAGGGGGCGAATAAGTCCAGCGAAACCGAGACCTTTGTCGCCCTCAAGGCGGAGATTGATAACTGGCGCTGGTCTGGTGTGCCGTTCTATATCCGCACCGGCAAGCGGCTGCCGGAGAAAATGTCGCAGATCATTATCCATTTCAAGCCTGCGCCCCATTACATCTTCGACCCGGACCAGAAGCACCTGGCCAACAACAAGCTGATTATCCGGCTGCAGCCCGACGAAGGCATGGCCCTGAAAATCCTCACCAAGGATCAGGGGCTGGACAAGGGCATGCGGTTGCGACAGGGGCCACTGGAGCTCACGTTCTCTGAAACCTTCGATGCCGAGCGTATTCCGGATGCCTACGAGCGCTTGCTGTGGGAGATCATGCGGGGCAACCAGTACCTGTTTGTTCGCCGTGATGAGGTGGAGCATGCCTGGCGCTGGGTAGACCAGATTATCCGGAACTGGCACGACAGTGGCGAGCCGCCTAAACGCTACGCCGCAGGCACCTGGGGGCCAGTGGCTTCGATTGCCATGATCACCCGGGATGGCAGGAGTTGGTATGAAGACGTGTGATTTTCCGCTGCCCGAAGGCGTGCAGGCGTTTTTCAGTGATAGCGCACAGGAATGCGCCGGCCAGTTGGCGTTGCATGTGGCAGAGAGCTTGCGCGCCCGCCTGACCCGGGGGCGGAGGGCTTCGCTGGTGGTGTCTGGCGGCTCCACACCGCTGCCGTTTTTTCACGCCCTGGCCGATCAGGAGCTGGCCTGGGCACGGGTGACTTTGCTGCTGGCAGACGAGCGCTGGGTGCCGGAAGGAGATCCGGCCAGTAACACCACGCTGGTACGCCGCAACCTGTTGCAGGGCAGGGCACGTGAGGCACGTTTCCTTAGTCTCAGGCAGCCGTTATGCAGTGCCGAGCAGGCGTTGCCGGCCATCGAGCTGGTGTTGGCGGAACTTAAACTGCCGTTGGATGTGGCCGTTCTGGGTATGGGTAACGATGGCCACACGGCATCGCTGTTTCCGGATGCGCCCCAATTGCCGGAGGCGATGTCGTTGCAGGCACCCGGCCGGGTGTGCGTGATGACACCGCCGTCCCAGACCCATACCCGGGTAACCCTGACCCGGCCGGTTCTGGCGGGGGCGCGGTTTCTGGCCCTGCACCTGAAGGGTGAGGACAAGCTGGATACACTGGAAAGAGCGGTTAAGGCCCCGGAGTACTGGCAGGAAATGCCGATCCGTGCTTTCCTGAAACCTGGTTTGCGAATTTACTGGAGCCCGTAACGGGCTGTTGTCCGGTTAACGCCGGGGGAGACCTGAATGCCATTGCTGTCTGAAGAACATAAGGACAAGATCGAGTTTGTGATGGCTCAGTCGCCGCTGATCCCGGTGATTACCATTCATAATCCGGACGATGCAGTGCCGCTTTGCCAGGCTTTGTTTAATGGGGGTATCCGGGCGCTGGAAATCACCTTGCGCACAGAACACGGGCTGGATGCCATTCGGCGAGTGCGGGAGGCGATTCCCGATGCCATCGTGGGCGCTGGTACGGTGATCAGTATAGATCAGTACCGGGAGGTAGAGCGGGCAGGGGCAGAGTTTGTCATTACCCCCGGCGTGACCGACGCCATTCTGGACTTCGGCGTGACCTCGGAGTCACCCTTGCTGCCGGGCATTGCCACCGTATCGGAAATGATGATGGGTTACAGCCACGGCTACCGGCATTTCAAGTTCTTTCCGGCTGAGGTGTCGGGTGGTACGGAGGCTTTGAAAGCCTTTGCCGGCCCCTTCCCGGATGTCTGCTTTTGCCCCACCGGCGGGGTTCGCCAGCAGACGGCCGCAGCCTACCTTGCGCTGCATAATGTTTCTGCGGTGGGCGGTACCTGGCTGACGCCGGATGAAGCCGTTGCCAGTAAAGACTGGCAGACCATCACCGGCATTGCCCGCGCCAGCCTGGCGGCCATTGGCCACCGGGGCTGACCGGCTTCCCGGTTACTGGATATCGGTACCTACACGAACAATCTTCATGGAGTTGGTGCCGCCCTGGGCGTTCACGTAGTCGCCTTTGGTGATCACTACCAGGTCGTCATCCTGGACAACGCCCCGGCTCTTCAGCTCGTCGACCGCCAGTGCATTGACCTTTTCATTGGCGTGATTGGCAGAGTCAAACGGAACCGTTTGCACGCCCCGGAACAGCGCCACCCGGTGCTGGGTGGAGTGGTGCCGGGAGAAAGCGAAGATCGGCAGGCTGGACTTGATCCGTGACATCAGCCTCGGAGTAGCGCCGGTTTCTGTCAGGCACACGATGGCCGTCACACCCTGCAGGTGGTTGGCCGCGTACATGGCAGACAGGGCAATGGCCTCGTCCACTTTTTCCATGCTCTCGTGGATCCGGTGCTGGGACTGGTGCATGGACGGGTGCCGCTCGGCGCCGACGCAGATTCGCACCATGGCTTCTACCGCTTCTTTCGGATAGTCCCCAACGGCGGTTTCCGCCGACAGCATTACTGCGTCCGTGTAGTCCATGACCGCGTTGGCAACGTCTGAGACCTCCGCCCGCGTGGGCATGGGATTGGTGATCATCGACTCCATCATCTGGGTTGCGGTAATGACCGCCCGGTTCAGCACCCGGGCCCGTTTGATAATGTGTTTCTGAACGCCCACCAGTTCGGCGTCGCCAATTTCCACGGCCAGGTCGCCGCGGGCGACCATCACCGCATCGGAGGCTTCAATTACCGCGTCCAGTGCATCGGTGTTATGGGCCAGTTCGGCCCGTTCAATCTTGGCTACCAGGCCGGCATCGGAGCCGGCTTCTTTCAGCAGTTGCCGGGCCACGTGCATATCGTCGGCGGTGCGGACAAAGGATACGGCCACATAGTCGGCACCTAGGCGGGCTGCGGTGACGATGTCCTGCTTGTCTTTCTCGGTGAGGGCGTCTGCGGAGAGGCCGCCACCGCGCTTGTTCAGGCCCTTGTTGTTGGACAGCGGGCCGCCGATCAGAACGGTGGAGGTGATGCTGTGATCGTCTACCGCGGTCACTTCCATTTCAATACGGCCGTCGTCCAGGACCAGGATATCGCCCGGGCTGACGTCGTTGATCAGTTGTTCGTAATCGATGCCAACCCGCTCGGCGGTTCCTGCCTCTTTGTCCATGGTGGCGTCGAGGACAAAGGTCTGGCCCCGCTCGAGGGTAACCTTGTTGTCGGTGAAGCGGGCGATACGCAGTTTCGGGCCTTGCAGGTCGGCCAGGATGGCCACAAAGCGCCCTTGAGCCGAGGCGGCGGCACGAACCCGGCGGGCCCGTTCCATATGCTCTTCGGCGCTGCCGTGGGAAAAGTTGAGGCGGGTAACATCAACGCCGGCGGCGATGATACCTGCCAGCGATTCCTCACTGTCGGTTGCGGGGCCGAGGGTGGCGACAATCTTGGTGCGCCTGAGCATAGTGCGAGTCCTTGTGTGTAATATTTGAGTGTTCAATTGAACCTGAAAGCCCCCGGCAAAGAAAGTACACTTAGGTCTGGAATAACCACGATACAGGGAGAAAGCCCATGCACCCCACGGTTCTGAAGGTGACCAACCGCATCATCGAACGCAGCAGGGCTTCCCGCGCGGATTATCTCGAGAGGATGGCCGGGCTTGCGGCAAAGGACCCCCATCGTGGCACCTTGTCTTGCGGTAACCTGGCCCATGGCTTTGCAGCTTGTAGCCAAGGCGATAAAGACACCCTGAAATTCCTCAACCGGGCCAACGTGGCCATGGTGTCTGCCTACAACGACATGTTATCGGCCCACCAACCTTACCAGCGCTTCCCCGACCTTATCCGTGAAGCGGCCCATGGTATGGGCTCGGTAGCCCAGTTTGCCGGCGGCACCCCCGCCATGTGTGACGGGGTTACCCAGGGTCAGCCGGGAATGGAGCTGAGCCTGTTCTCCCGGGACACCATCGCCATGAGCACGGCGGTGGCACTGAGCCACAACATGTTCGACGCGGTCATGCTACTGGGTATATGTGACAAAATTGTGCCAGGGTTGCTGATTGGCGCCCTGAGTTTTGGCCATCTGCCAGCCATTCTGGTGCCATCCGGCCCAATGCCGTCCGGGCTGCCGAACAAGGAAAAGCAGCGAATTCGCCAGCTCTATGCCGAGGGCAAGATTAGCCGGGATGAACTGCTGGAAGCCGAGAGTCAGTCTTACCACAGCCCGGGTACCTGTACCTTTTACGGCACCGCCAACAGCAACCAGATGCTGGTGGAGGTAATGGGGCTGCACTTGCCCGGCGCTGCGTTCGTTCACCCGAATACTCCCTTGCGGGATGAGCTGACCCGCGCGGCTACCGAGCAGGTGATTAAATTGTCGCGGCCCCATGGCGGAGAATTGGGGCTCGGCCATATGGTAGACGAGAAAGCCATTGTGAATGCCCTGGTAGCCCTGCTGGTGACCGGTGGCTCCACCAACCACACCATCCACTGGATCGCTATTGCCCGGGCGGCCGGGATCCAGATCGACTGGAACGACTACGCCGAGTTGTCATCGGTGGTGCCCTCCATGACCCGCATTTACCCGAACGGCCAGGAAGACATCAACGCCTTTCACGAAGCCGGCGGCACGCCGTTCCTGATCCGGGAATTGCTGGCGCAAGGCTACCTGCATAACGACGTCAATACCGTGATCGGCAGAGGGCTGGAGGCCTATGCCCGAATGCCGGAGCTGGAAGGGGAAAGCCTTCGCTGGCAGCCGGCCCCGGCGAAGAGCCGGTACCCGGATGTACTCAGCAGCGCCGCAGAGCCGTTTGCCCCGGATGGCGGCCTGCGAGTGCTGGAGGGCAACCTCGGGCGGGGAGTGATCAAGGTGTCGGCGGTGGCGCCGGAACACCATCGGGTAGAGGCACCGGCGGTGGTGTTCAACGACCAGAACGAATTGAAAGCCGCTTTTGACGCTGGCGACCTGGACAGGGATTGTGTGGTGGTGGTGCGCTTTCAGGGGCCGAAAGCCAACGGCATGCCGGAATTGCACAAGCTCACCCCGTATCTGGGGGTACTGCAGGACCGCGGCTACCGGGTGGCGCTGGTGACCGATGGCCGGATGTCCGGTGCCTCCGGCAAGGTACCGGCGGCGATCCATGTTTACCCGGAAGCGCTGGCAGGCGGCCCGCTGTCCAGAATCCGCGACGGTGATCTTATATGCGTGGACGCCGGCAGTGGCGAGCTGTCGGTGCAACTCAGTGAGCAGGAGCTGGCGGCCCGCTCGCCGGCCGGTATGAACCTGTCCGGGCACCACACCGGCTATGGCCGGGAACTGTTTGGCTGGATGCGCCAGGGCGTGACCGACCCGGAGCAGGGCGCCAGTGTGTTCTGGAGTGCCGGCTGATGACCATGGGCGATCAGCAGCCCCTGTCTCTGGTAGGAGATATCGGCGGTACCCACGCCCGCTTTGCGCTGGTGTCTCCGGGATCGGTGCAGTTGCAGTCCATGCAGGCGTTCCGTTGTGCCGAGTTCACGGGGCCGGGGCCGGCGATTGCAGAATACCTCAGGGGGGCAGGGCCGGTGACTGTCAGCGAGGCCTGCCTGGCCGTTGCCGCTCCGGTAACCGGTAAGGTCATTACCATGACCAACAACCGTTGGAGGTTCGATACCGGGCAACTGGCACAGCATTTCGGCCTGCAACGGTTCCGGCTGGTGAACGATTACACGGCCATGGCGCTTGGGGTCTTGCACGTACCGGACAGTCATCTGGTGCCGGTAGGTGGTGGCGAACCCACTCATTCACGGCCCATACTGGTACTGGGGCCGGGCACCGGGCTGGGTATCTCGGCACTGGTGCCTGCGGGTGAAGGCTGGATTCCGCTGGCAACCGAGGGTGGCCATGTCGACTTTGCGCCGGTGGACGATTGTGAATATGAGATCGCCCGCCGCCTGCGCGCCAGCTATGGCCGGGTTTCGGTGGAACGTCTGCTGTGCGGGGAGGGCATCATGAACCTGTACCGCGCGCTGGCCGGGATAGCCGGCAGGGAGCCGGTGCTGGAAACTCCAGAGCAGGTTTCTGCTGCAGCAATGGCCGGCGGGGATGAGCTGGCCGCTGATGCCCTCGGGCGGTTCTGTGACATTTTGGGGCGGGTCGCCGGTAACGGCGTACTGACTTTGGGCAGTTACGGCGGCGTGTTTCTGTGCGGTGGCATTTTGCCCGCCATTCGGGAGTTTTTCCTAACCAGCAGCTTTCGTTCAGCGTTCGAAAACAAGGGCCGTATGCGGCCGTTGCTGGAGGCTACGCCCGTGCATCTGGTGCTTGATGGCAACGCAGGGTTGTACGGAGCTGCGGCTGCTCTCACCCATTCCGGGACTTGACCATGACGGCACCCGACATCCCTCTCGACAGTCTCGATTTTGACCAGCTGGTCCGGCAGGTGCGGGCATGCACCCTGTGCAAAGAGGTTTTGCCTCTGGGCCCGCGCCCGATAATCCAGATGTCGCCCTCGTCCCGCATTCTGGTGGTGGGGCAGGCGCCGGGCAGGAAGGTCCATGAGACCGGAATTCCATTCAACGATCCCAGCGGCGACCGCCTGCGCCAGTGGATGGGGGTGGACAGGGAGCAGTTCTATAACGAGGAGCAGATCGCTGTTTTGCCCATGGGCTTTTGCTTTCCCGGCACTGGAAAATCCGGCGACCTGCCGCCCCGGCCGGAATGCGCCGAAACCTGGCGGGTGGCCTTGCTGGCGCGCCTGGCCAAGGTTGAACTGACCCTGGTCATCGGCCAGTACGCGCAGGCCTGGCACCTGCCGGACAGCAGAAAATCGGTGACGGATAATGTCAGAGCCTGGAAAGAATACTGGCCAGGGCTGTTGCCCATGCCGCACCCGAGCCCGCGCAACATTCGCTGGCTGAAAACGAATCCCTGGTTCGAGCAGGACGTGATTCCCCGCCTCCAGGCCCGGGTCCGGGAGTTACTCTGAGCCGGTGGCGCCGGCAAACAGGCTCTGATGCCGGATGGCCGCCCGGTGTATGTAGGCATCCAGCTGTTCCCGCTGCTCTTCACTGATATACAGTCCTTGCTTGGTGCGCCGCCAGAGCACGTCTTCGGCGCTCAGGGCCCACTCGTGGGCAATCAGGTAGTCCACTTCTCGCTGGTACAGGGTGGCAGTGTAGGCGTGGCCCAGGTCTTCGCTACTGGCACAGCCTTTAAGTATGTGGTGGCTGTCGGTGCCATAGCTGCGCACAAAACGACGGGTGATGGCACGGTCGAGCCAGGGGTAGTGCAGCTGCAGCTCTTCCGATAGTTGCTGCTGGTTGGAAAAGTCGGCCCCCGGTAACAGGGCGTTCCGGGTCCAGGATTTACCCGCCCCGGGGAAGTACTGGCATACGGCGTCAGTGGCGGCCTCGGCCAGTTTCCGGAAGGTGGTAATCTTGCCTCCGAACACCGAGATCAGCGGTGGCTGGTGGTTCTGGTCGTCCACCTCGAAGGAGTAATCCCGCGATGCACTCTGGGCGGTGCCGCCTTCATCGTCCATCAGTGGCCGGACGCCCGAGTAACTCCAGACCACGTCGCTTGCGCTCAGTTGCCGGCGGAAATACTGGTTTACCACCTCCAGCAGGTAGTTGGTTTCCTCTTCGGATATGCTCGCTTCAGACGGGTTGCCCTCGTAGTCCACATCGGTGGTGCCGATCAGGGAGAATTCGTCTTCGTAGGGGATTACGAACACAATGCGCTCATCGGCATTCTGCAGAATGTAGGCTTCGGTCTCCTGATTGAGCCGGGGCACTACAATGTGACTGCCTTTGACCATCCGGATCTGCTTCGGTGGCGTCATGCCCAGGCTTTCCCCGAACAACCGGCTGACCCAGGGCCCGGTGGCATTGACGATCACTTTCGCGTGCACGGTTCGGCGGTGGCCGGTAAGTGTGTCTTCCAGTACCGCCTGCCAGCTGGAGTCCTGGCGTTCGGCCCGGAGACATCGGGTGCGGGGCAGTATGCTTGCGCCTTTCTGCTGGGCTTTGCGAGCCGACAGCACCACCAACCGGGCGTCGTCTACCCAGCCGTCGGAGTATTCGAAGCCCCGGGTGATTTCAGGCTTGAGGGGGGAGTCGCCGCCGAAGGTGATGGCGTTTGAGCCGGCCAGAAGTTCCCGCTTGGCCAGGTGGTCATAAAGGAACAGGCCGGTGCGGATCATCCAGGCCGGCCTCAGGTGAGGCTGGTGGGGTAAGCGGAAACGCATCGGCCACATGATGTGGGGTGCATTGCCCAGCAGGGCCTCCCGTTCGGCCAGCGCCTCACGCACCAGCCTGAACTCGTAATGTTCCAGATAGCGCAGGCCACCGTGGATCAGTTTGCTGCTGCTGGAGGAAGTGGCCGAGGCCAGGTCGTTCATTTCACAAAGAACGACTCTGAGCCCGCGGCCGGCAGCGTCCATGGCGATACCGGTGCCATTAACGCCGCCTCCGATGACCAGGAGGTCGCAGTGGTCGGGGAATCCACCGAGCGGTGAAGTCTCTGTGCTGGTTTTTGATGCCTTCCGAACCACTGTCTGTTCACTCCTTGTGTCAGAGTCGGAGTGGCTTGCCTGCCGCGCGGCGGCGCTCCTCCCACTCTTCTTTGGTTTGTGCCGCTTCTTCGCCAGGCAGCGAGCCGATGATCTCGAAGTAGTCCGAGGCGAACGGGTCGGCCATGACTTTTTCCCGGGGCCTGGCTTTTACCACGTATACGGTTTGCACGTTCTGGTGGTCGAAGTTGCGCCAGTACTGCTCGTCTTTCAGGAGACTGTAGCGGTGGCCCTCAAGCGCACGGATAACATCGGCGGTATTGGTGGTGCCGGCCCGCTCCACGGCGTCCTTGTACTGGTACACAATACTGTAGGCCGAGGCTGCAGCGGAAGAGGGGCGCATCTCGTAGCGGGCAGAAAACGACTCAACAAACTCCTTGCCGCGGGGGTAGTTGTATTCGTATGGCAGGTTCCAGACCCATGGCGCACCCCCGATAACCCCTTCCATCATAGTGGAACCTACCTGCCGGGCCATGCCCAGTGTCAGGTTCGGTACCACCACTTGCATGCGTTTGGTCAGCCCCATTTCGTAGGCAACCTGCAGGGCCCGGACCATGTCGTCTCCGAACAGTACCAGCATCAGTACTTTGGCATCGGACGCTGCTGCCTGCTCCAGGGCGTTACGGAAGTCGGTGATCAGGGCCCGGGGGAAGGGGGTTTTTACCCCAGGATGCTGCTCGGTGTCCTGGGTGTTGGAGAACTGGCGCACGGACTCTTCCACAGACCAGCCCCAGGTGTAATCTGCGGTGATATAGAAATAGTCATCGCCAGCGTGGTTCTGGTTCAGGTAGCTGCTCAGAGCCTTGGCTGCCATCCAGGCATTGTAAGGCTCCCGGAACATGTGGCTATGGCCTTCACTGCCTGTCGTGGCGTTGGAATAGGTAAGGGTGCCGAAGTAGAGGCGATCTCGCTCCCGGGCGGCTTTGCCGGAGGCTATGGCAACCGCGCTGGAAACACCGCCGAAGACCATCTGCACGCCTTCCCTGTCGATCAGCTCTGCGGTGTTGCGGGCACCTGCGTCCGGCTCGCCCCGGGTGTTGCGGATAACCAGTTCCAGGGGCTGCCCCAGTACGCCGCCGGCCTGGTTGATTTCATCCACGGCAAGGTAGGCACCCAGGCGTTGCTGCAACCCCTGGTTTTTGTAGCGCCCGGTTTCCGGGTAGTTAAGGCCGATTTTTAGGGATTCGGCAGAAACCGTGGCGCTGCCGAGCATAAGCAGGCAGGCCGAAAGCAGGATATTCCTGAAAGTCATCGTGGGTTAGCCTCCGGGTCAGGGTGCGCGCAGCCTATCCCTGTCAGGTGACAGGCTGATGTAATGGCGCAGTTTCATACGGGGGGCCGGGGGCGGCAATGGGACTATAGTGTAGAGGGCGTGCTAATTGACAGAAGCTTGATTTAAGTCAGTTTCAGGCGCTGTCGAGAGGGCTAGCTTGAGAGGTTGTCGCCGGTTTTCGGGTTGAAAAACTGATAGCGGTTGCGGCCGGCTTGTTTGGCCTGATACATGGCAAAAGGGCATGTGTTTCCATCTCATTCAAGCACATGCCCTTTTGCCATACCGTAGGGGACGCCGGTTTATTCCGCGATTTCATAAAACGTCAAACTGAGTATTGGGTCATGGTCACAGGCACTGCATTTGACTTCAATACAGTCAAAAGATATAATGCCAACCAACAACTTGTCTAAGTATTATAGGTTGTCACTATAGACGTGGATGTTGGCGCGGAATTGGCCAAGCGTCTGGAGCTTGAACTCAATTATGTGACCGGCGAATGGTCCGGTCTGATTGAAGGGCTGCGCAACAAGCGGTATGACGGCATTCTCGGCAGTATGGCCATCACAGACGAGCGACTCGAAACGGTCAACTTCTCCATTCCATACTATTATTCCGGCGCACAGT
>CAYUNQ010000004.1:0-22629 GCA_964446185.1 uncultured Marinobacter sp.
GTCAGGGCAGGGCCGTGAAGGTCTGGGAAAAACGCGAGTACCGGGATCTGGACGACAGCATCACCCTGGGCATTCGCAACATCAAGGTGGCCCTGCGACGGTTGCGTAAATTCGCCCGACAGGGGGCGGCAGATAAGCTGGACCTGGATGACACCATACGCTCCACTGCCCGCAACGCCGGGTACCTGGACCTGAAAATGGTTCCGGAGCGGCATAACGCAGTTAAGGTGCTGATCTTTTTCGATGTGGGGGGGTCCATGGACCCGCACATCCGGGTATGCGAGGAGTTGTTCTCGGCGGCCCGGCTGGAATTCAAGCACATGGAATATTTCTACTTCCACAACTTCATTTACGAAAGTGTGTGGAAGAACAATATTCGCCGCATGAACGAAACCAGCAGCACCTGGGACATCCTTCACAAGTACACGCCGGACTACAAGGTGATCTTTGTGGGTGATGCCACCATGGCACCCTACGAGATTACCCACCCGGGCGGCTCCATCGAGCACTGGAACGAAGAGGCCGGTGCCACCTGGATGCAGCGTGTTACCGAGCATTTCAGCAAGGTGGTCTGGCTGAACCCACTGCCAGAGAACTACTGGGGTACCGGTGGTTCACTGGGTATCACCCGGCAGCTGGTGCAAGACCACATGTACCCGCTCACCATCGAAGGCCTGGAATCGGCCATGAAGCAGCTGAGCAAATAAAAAAAGCCGATGCGGGGTTAAGGCATCGGCAAAAGCTCGGCATATTCAAGCGGGGTTGCCCATTAAGCGCTCCCGCCGCTTCTGTACCAGCAATATAGGGGCCAATATCTTCCCGCTTCGGCCAGCACATTGTTTATAAACGCCTTTCTGATATTCCACTTATCCCGGCCAGGCGCCAACCTTTCTTGATCTGTCAAATAACCCGACACTTCCCCCTCCTGACCTAAAATGCCATTTGGTGAATTGGATACCGTTCTTCGCTGTTGGCCAGTGTTACTCTTTATTTCGAATTGTTACACAGCAGGATCAGCATGTTCGGCAGACAAAAATCACAACTGTGCCGGATACCCCCACGGAGCAGGGGGCATTGGATATCCGGTTTCTCTCTTATATTCATGGTATTAGCCTCGGTATCAGTTGCCCGGGCGACGACCATCGACAGCGATATCGAGCGTCTGAAGGGAGAAGTACTGCAACACACGGGTGCAGTGCAGGCCGTTGAACAAAAGCTGCTGAAAACCATTGATACCCGCCTTTCTGTTGCCCTGTCCCTCACCAATCCGGAAGCATTGGACCTGGACTCTGTCGAGCTGTTCCTTAACGACCGGCCCCTTGGTACCCATCTGTTTACACCTGCGGAGCGGGAGTCCCTGGAGGCAGGAGCAGGGTATCCGCTGTTCGCCGGCCACGAGGTGGATGGACCGCATTCACTGAGGGCCATCATTAATGCCCGGGCTGTCAACAAACGCTTTGTGCGCCGTGAGGTAGTGCATGAATTCCGTAAGGTATCTGGTGCACTGAAGCTGCGGATGAGCATCGACGCCCGGGCGCCGGATTACGAACCCCTGGTGACTCTGGTGAAAGAAAGCGTGGCGGAGGCTGGCTTTCGGAAAGCGGCCGCCGGCACCACTGGGCCGCGCCCTAATCGCCAGCAAACGCTGTTGCAGGAAGCCGAGCAGGCGCGGGAGCAGGGCAGGCTCGATCGGGCGGGGCAGATACTGGCCGGTATGAGTGAAGGCTACTGGGCTGCCGTGGGGTATATGAATCTGGCCGCAGACTATGCGGCCACTGACCTGACGCCCTCTCGGGCTCTGGTGGCCCTGCGGGTTGCCATGTCGATGGCGGCCCATGACACCGACCAGGCTCGAAGTGGCAATTTGCTCGACCAGCTGAATCTGCGCGCCGGGTATCTGAGCCTGCAAAACAAAGAGTACGACAAGGCGTTGGGTTTCTTTGAAAAGGTCTCACTGGACAGCTACCACGCCCCTCGGGCGCTTTACCTCCATGGCCTTGCGCTTTCCGGCAAAGACAACCACCGCGGAGCCATGCAAAGCTGGCACCGCGCCAAGAAGTTCCCGCTGGCCTTTCCCGGTGTGGCAGAAGCCTGGATTGGCATGGGCCGTGGTTACGACATAGCGGGTTATCCGGGGCAGGCCGGGGAATCCTGGCTGGCCGCTAATGTAGCCTTTGAAGGCGAACGCACAACCCTCTCCAAGCTGGCCGAGGGCATCAAGAGAGATAGCGCCTACAAGACCCTGGTAACCGATGCCAGCGGGCCGCAAACAGAATGGTTTTTGTCAGACAGCAGAACGCTCACGCAGCCGCGCATGGCCTATCTGTTACGCCTGCTGGAACAACCGGATACCCAGCTTGCGGTTAGCCGGGTGGCCGGGCTTGATGCTATGGCGGCGACACTGGAAGAACACCGGCATGACCTGTCGGTATTTATCGCGTCCATCGACAACCATGGTGGCATGAACAACCTGCTGCTTGAGGCTCGTGGGCTGAAAGCGGCTACAGAGGCGCTGGCCCGGCGGGTGCTGCAGGTAAGGCAGCAGGCCTCCGGCCAGCTGGACACTCTGGCACTGGCCTTTGTGGCCGACGAGGACCGTCGGATAGCGCACGCCATCGACAGAACCGAGCAGCAAGTGGCGCACCTGTACGAATACCTGGCGCTGGAAAAACTGGCTTATGAAGCCAGCGGGGAGGGCAAGCCATGAGTTTTCGCCCGAGGCTTCAGTTACCTGCCTGCCTGCTGATGGCGTCCCTGATGGCCGGACCGGTGATGGCCCAGGAATCCTTCCGGGTGGAATTGGGGCGGGATGGCGAAACTCTGGGTGATATGCGCCCGGTGTTCCTGAAGTTCGAAAGCCGGCCACTGCCCGCCATTTCGCCGGCCGAAGTGGCGCGCCGGTACCAGAAACTGTTCGAGAGTTCAGACGAACCGGAAGTGCGCATCGATGCCCTGAACCGGCTCAATAACATCCGTGACCGGTCGGGTCAGGATGTGGGTTTTTCTGCCGAGCAGGAAGCAGGCATTTATGAAGAGGTTCTGGAGAGCTACGAAGACATCCTTGGCCGGGGCTCCTTCTCGGGCCGGTTGGATGAGCTTTTGTACCAGATGGCCAAGGCCCATGCCCTGACCGGCCAGCACCAGCAGTCCATCGACCGGCTTGAACAGCTGATCGGCCTGTACCCGAAATCCCCGCTGGTACCGGAAGCCCGGTTCCGGGTTGCCGAAGCCGACTTTGCTTCCGGCCGTTTCCGTGAAGCCGAGGCCGGTTACCGTCAGTTGCTCGCCGTTGAAAGCAAGCAGGATATTGCCCTGAAAGCCCGGTACATGATGGGCTGGAGTCAGTTCAAGCAGGGCTCCGGGGCCTGGGATCGTTCTGCGGAGTCGTTCATGGTGCTGCTGGACCAGCAGCTGCCTGGGCCGGAGCAGCTGGTGTCACCGCCCTCAGACACTCGGGATATGACCGAAGACAGCTTCCGGATTCTGGCGTTGATGGCGGCCCGTTCCGACAACGCCCGTTCTCTGAACCGGTGGCTCAGCACCCGTGATAACGCCCCCTGGGTACATATTCTTTATGACCGGCTGGCAGACCTCCACGCCCATGAAGGGCGGTTCAGCCAGGCGGTAGCGGTAAGCGAAGCCTTTGCCGATCGCCACCCGGACAATCCAGCGGTAGCCGATATACTGGCCCAGAACGTCGAATTCTGGCTTATGGCGGGAGATGCCGGATCGGCAAGAACTGCCAGATCGGACTATGTCGCCCGGTTCGGGGCAGACTCGCGTTACGCGGCACTGAACGGAGACCAGCGGGCGAGCTGGCTCGACTACAGCCGGTTCCTGGCCGACTATCACTATGCCGGTCAGCAGTGGAGCCGAGCCGCTGATTTTTATGAATCTCTGGCTCTGCGTGCTGCTAACTCAGGGGAAGTCCTGCATCTGGCCGGTGATGCCCGTCTTCAGGCCGGCAGTGCTGGCCGGGCCCTGAGCAATTTCGAGCAGGCGGCCTATGAACACCCCCACGACCGATCTGCAGAGTCAGCCTGGGCCGCGATTACCATCCTTCGGGATTCCCTGCGTGCAGGCGATGCACCTGTCATCGCCGTGCTGACTAACCTGAGCTCCGCGGAGCAGCGCTATACCAATGCCTTTGGTGCCGATGCCCGGCTGTCTGGTTTGCGGGCTGACCTCGCTAATCGCTGGCTTGAGGCCGGGGAGGGCGACGGGGCGTTACAGTATGCCCGGGCAACCCTGGATTGGCCGGATGCCAGTGCACAGGAGCAGTATGCGGCCTGGCTGGTCACAGCCCGGGTAAGACAGAGCGATGGCGACCACCCCCAGGCAGAAGCGGCCTGGCGTCAGGCCCTGCAACTGGTGCAGGCTACCCCGGCAGTTGCACAGGCCGAGGATGATAAAGCACGTATTCAGCAACAGTTGGCAACGGCCATCTACCGGCAGGCTGAAACCGCCGCAGAGAGAGGCAATACGGCTCTGGCGGTGGCCAATTTTCTGCGGGTGGAAACCGTACTTGCGGGCTCGGAAATCGCCATTAAGGCGCGCTTTGATGCAGCCAATACCTTGCTTAATGCGGAAGACTGGCAAGCCGCCATTAACGAATTGCGCCGATTCCGGGCGGATTTCCCGTCTGACCGCCTGGCGGCTGAAACCAGCGAGAAACTGGTTTATGCCTACCAGCAGTCAGGCCAGCCAGCCAGGGCGGCCGGTGAGCTGATGGATGCGGCCGGTTCCGCTGTGGACCCCTGGCCACTCAGGTTACGGGCGGCGGCGCTGTATCACGACGCTGGTGCCACCACCGAGCGCAATACCCTGTATCGGGAGTGGCTGGCCCGTTCACCCGCGCCAGCCAGTGCCGCTGAGCATGTACAACAGCAGACCATGCGTCAGCGGCTGATTGGGTCCGGCACCGATGTCGCGGCACAGCAACTGGCCCTGCTGGCCCGGGAAGAGGCCAGCCAGTGGCACTCCGAAGACACCCTGCAGTGGGCTGCAAGCGCTGCCCTTGCCTTGGGCTCGGTTGCGGCTGAAAACTTCTCAGGTATCGCCCTTACGCATCCCCTCGAAACCACACTGGCCAGAAAGCAGCGGGTAATGGAGCAGGCCCAGATCTACCTGCTGCAGGCGGAGTCGTTTGCCGGCGACAGCGTTCAATCAGAAGTGCTTTACCGGCGGGCAGAACTGTACCGGACCCTCGCCAGCGATTTGATGGCATCGGAAGTGCCGGCACAGTTGAACGAAATGGAAGCCATGCAATACAAGATGCTGCTGGAAGAAGAAGCCTTCCCGCTGGAAGAGCGAGCTATGGAGCTGCATGCCCGCAATCATCAGCGTGTTACCGGGCAGGGCTTTGATGTCTGGGTCGCCC
Organism: uncultured Marinobacter sp.; assembly: GCA_964446185.1. Taxonomy (GTDB): domain Bacteria; phylum Pseudomonadota; class Gammaproteobacteria; order Pseudomonadales; family Oleiphilaceae; genus Marinobacter. The sequence goes on from CAYUNQ010000004.1 coordinate 5,381, forward strand.
GAAGTCTCGAGGCACTGGCAGACATGCATCCCGGGCGCTACCAGAGAGAGTTGCGTTGGATGAGTTGGAACATGGAGGGTAACGACGATGTGTGAGCCAGTCCTTCGCTACCGGACAGTCGCCGTACTTATGGGGTTAGCTCTGCTGGCCGGTTGTGCCGCAACCAGCCCCCAGCGGGGCAAGCCCGCCCCGGAACCGGTCCGCTCACCCGAGCAGGCCCGGGAATGGTCACGGCAAGGCATGTTGGCGCACCAGCAGGGCCAGACCGATGAGGCTATTGAAGCCCTGCAGCAAGCAGTGGCGCTGAACCCGGCAGATGCGCCGACCGCCAACAATCTGGCCCTGTTACTGAAACAGCAGAACCGGTTTTCGGAAGCGGCCGGGGTGTTGGCCACAGCCCTCAGTGCCAGCCCGGACGTAGCTGACCTGCACTATAACCTTGCGGTGATTTCTGAACTCTATTTGCTGGATTTGCCCTCAGCCCTGACCCATTACCAGCGCTATACCGAGTTGTCGGCGGAAGAAGACAAGGCGGTGACCGGCTGGATTGCGGACCTCCAGAGGAGACTGCAATGAACCGTGTTGATCGTGCTCTAACCGTATTTGTGTTGCTGGCGCTGGCTCCCGCTGCCATGGCAGAGAGCTCTGGCCAAAATTCAGATGCAGTTTCTGAAAACCGTGGCTTTGAAGTGGCCGGAATCTCTGCCAGTGGCAGTGAAGATGACCCCCGTGTGCTTTACATACTGCCCTGGCAGGCGCCGAGTTTACCGCGCCGGCCCAGGGCAGAGCTCAATCAGCAGGCCCCGGAACTGACCCGACCTGTATCAACCCAGACCCTGGAAGGCCACCGCCAGTTCCGGGAAACCCTGAATCCGCTGGTACTGCAGCCATCACCGGCAGCTTCCGGCCAGACCCAACCGTGACACAGCAGTAAACGGAGAAAGATACCATGCTCGATACCATCATCCGATTCTTTCAGGACGGCGGCCCATTCATGTACCCCATTGCGCTTGTGCTGGCACTGGGACTGGCCATCACCCTGGAGCGTTTTATCTACCTTGGCGCAGTACGGCGCAGAAACCGGGTCGCCTTTGAGCGCGGTATTCTGCCGGCGCTGCAGAAGCGGGACTTCAAGCGGGCCATGAAAGCAGCGTCGAGCTCCGACAGCGCCATAGCCGCCGTGATGGGTGCCGGCATCTCTCGCCTGCTGTCCAACAGCCGCCGCGAAGACATCGAATACGCCATGGAAGAAGGGTTGATGGAAGTGTTGCCGCGGCTGGAAAAGCGCACCCAGTATCTGGCAACCCTGGCCAACGTCGCTACCTTGCTGGGCCTGCTCGGTACCATTATCGGCCTGATCGCTGCCTTTACAGCCGTTGCCGCAGCAGACCCGGCCCAGAAGGCCACGCTGTTATCTGAAAGTATTTCAGTAGCCATGAACACCACCGCGTTTGGCCTGATCTCGGCAATCCCGCTGCTGTTGTTCCACGCCTTGCTGCAAACCCGAACCAATGAAATTGTCGACAGCTTCGAGATGGCCGGCGTGAAACTGCTGAACATCGTGTCCGATCCGGACGCACTGGCTGCCGCTTGAGCCCGCATCATAAAGCCAGGACAAACAGGAGTATGGCGATATGAGACGTCGACATCGCAGGCTTGAGTCCTCGGTTGACCTGGACATTACTGCGTTTCTGAACCTGATGATTGTGCTGGTTCCGGTGTTGCTGTTGGGCATGGTGTTCACCCAGATCCGCATGATCGAGCTCAATTTCCCGGGCATGGCAGCCGGTGAAGCTCCCCCGGCCGAGCAGTTCCGGCTGGTGGTAACGGTGATTCCGGACGGCCTGGAGGTGGCAGACAGCGATCGGGGGCTGATCGAGGTGCTGCCGGCCAAAGAACAGATTCAGGACTACGAGGGCCTGCGCACCGTGCTGCAGCAGATCAAATCCCGGGTGCCCGATAAAACCGACGTGATTCTGGAAGTGGGGCCGGAGGTGGATTACCAGACGCTGGTATCGGTAATGGATACCGTGCGCTCTTACCCGGCGGTGGTGGCTGCCAGCGTAGTTGAGGCGGAACTGTTTCCGGACGTTTCACTGATGGATGCCGAGGAAGGCCGTGAACTGGCCGTCCGGTTGAATCCTGAAAGCGGGGAGGGTGCATGAAGACGTCCCGCAGAGCGAGAATGCGCCAGCGCCATTACCGGCGTATGCACCGGGCCGGTGGCCTGAACCTGGTGTCGCTGATGGATATCTTTACCATTCTGGTGTTTTTCCTGATGGTGAATTCGTCTGATGTGAAAGTCATGCAGAACACCGCAGATGTTCCACTGCCGGTGTCGACCTCTGAACAGGATGCGGTAGAGAACCTGACCATTCAGGTGAGCGGCCAGTCCATCCTGGTTCAGGGCCGGGAAGTGGCACGGGTAGACACCATAGGCGCTGACGACCTGCACGTAGCCGGTTTGTCAGAGGAGCTGGCCTACCGCCGAAACCGCTGGAGCGAGGTACCGGAACAGGGCCTGGAAGTCACTATTATGGCCGGCCGGGAGACCGACTACCGGTTACTGCGCAAAATCATGAAAACCTGTGTCGACGAGCAATTCCGGCAAGTGCGACTGGCCGTGGAAGCGGAGGTCCGTAATGGCTGAGCAGTGTTTGCCGGCCGAGGGCACCCGTTTGCCCTGGAGCCGTGACCGGGCAGAAAGTACCCGGTTTGGCTTTATCGTGTTTGTTGTGCTGGCGGTGTTCCTGGTGCCAGCGGTGCTGATTCCGGGGCTAACCGTTCCCGAACAGGAGCGCTCCGAGGCCGAGCGGGTTCCGCCCAGGCTGGCAAAGCTGATCGAGGCACCGCAGCCCGTTCAGCGGCCCGAACCCGAGCCGGTGCAGCCAGAGCCGCAACCCGAGCCTCAGCCAGAACCGGAGCCGGTCGCAAAAGCGGAGCAAACCCCGCCACCGGAATCCAAGCCTGAAGTGCCTGAACCGGTCACTGCGGTGGCCGGGAAACCTTTACAAACCATCGAGCAGGCCAGGGAAACGGCGTCCCGCTCCGGACTGTTTGCCATGAGAGATCAGCTGGCGGCATTGACGAAACCGGAGCTTGCCCCGGTACCGGTTACCCGGCAGGCCAATATCACTGGTGACCGGGTCAACGAGTCGGCGCCGGTGGTCAATCCGGACCGGACATTGGCAGGTAGTGGAGGTGTGCAGGACCGGGCAGGGCCGGGCAGGGAAGTGGCGGTAGCCGATCACCAGGTGAGCGAGGTGCAGGCCCCGAAAGAACAGGTGCAGGTTGCCAGTGCCAGGCCTGCGGCTCCACCGTCGGTTGGGCAGCGTGCCATGAGCAACATCCGGCAGGTGTTCGATGCCCAGAAAAGCGTGCTGTATTCGCTGTACCAGCGGGAGCTCCGGCAAGACCCCTCCCTGGAAGGCAAGGTAACCCTGGAGCTGGTTATCGAGCCCGACGGCAGTGTTTCGGCCTGTCAGGTGGTGGGCTCAGAACTGGATAACCCGGGCCTTGAGCAGCGGATCGCCATGCGGGTGCGGATGTTTAACTTCGGTGCGGCACCGGTGGAAACCCGGAAGGTTCAATTTCCGATTGAGTTCCTTCCGGGCTGATCGGGTACCGCTCAGCCTTCGATGGTGATCTTCGGCAGGCGCGGCTTCTGCAGTGAGATTTTCTCGGAAGGCGCGATTACCTTTGCCTCGCCGGTCACCACCTGCTGGCCATTCTGGTTGCGCACCTCACAATTAAACACCACGCGGTTCTTTGGCTCCTTGGCCAGCACGGTGAGGGTGACGGTCAGGGTATCGTCCAGCTTCACCGGCCGCTTGAACGCCAGGCTCTGTTCCAGGTAGATGGTACCCGGGCCCGGCATTACCGTGGCCAGGGCGGCAGAAATCAAAGAGCCGCTCCACATGCCATGGGCAATTCGCTCCTTGAACATGGATTCGGCGGCAAATTCGGAATCCAGGTGCACTGGGTTCACGTCACCAGATACCGCTGCAAACAGCACCAGCTCATCTTCGGTCAGGGTGCGGGTGAAGGTGGCAGAGTCGCCTTCATTCAATTCGCTGTAGGTAATGTTTTCCAGGGTATCAAGGGTGTCGGTCATCACAGGCTCCGGTGATTGGTGTTTGCGGCAGGGGGGAGTGCTTTCATTGTTTTGAAACCTACCTCATCGTTAACAAAACTGCTATTCTCTCCCCCACTTTTTGAGGCTGATACTTTTGTAGGGTTGATTTTTTAATCAATTCGCGCCGTTCAGACAGGAGATGGTGATGGATTTCGAGCAGTTCTATCAAGACAAATACCCCGCTGGCATTCCCAGTGAGGTGGACCTTAACAAATACAAGAACATGGTGGATGTCTTCGAGCAGGCCGTTAAGAAATACGGCGACCGCCCGGCATTCTCCGCAGTTGGCGCTACCCTGACCTACAAGGATCTTGATACCCAGAGCCGGAACTTTGCGGCCTGGCTGCAGAACAAAACCGACCTGAAGCCCGGTGACCGCATCGCGGTGCAGATGCCCAACGTAACCCAGTACCCGGTTGTGGTGTTTGGTGCCATGCGTGCGGGCATGATTGTGGTGAACACCAATCCGCTTTACACAACCCGCGAAATGGAACACCAGTTCAACGACTCCGGTGCCAAGGCCCTGGTGGTGCTGGCCAACATGGCCGAGAACGCCGAAAAAGTGCTGCCCCACACCAGTATAGAGCATGTCATTATTACCGAAGTGGCCGACATGCACTCACCGCTCAAACGTACCCTGATGAACGCAGCGGTTAAGTACCTGAAGAAGATGGTGCCCCCGTTCAACATTCCCGGTGCCCACAAACTGCCGGCGGTACTCAGTGCCGGTGCGCGCGAGAAATTCACTCCGGTGGATATCAAGCTGGATGACCTGGCCGTACTGCAGTACACCGGCGGCACCACCGGTGTAGCCAAGGGCGCCATGCTGACCCACGCCAACCTGGTGGCCAACCTGACCCAGGTTCGCCCGATGCTGGAAGGTCAGTTGGTGGAAGGCCAGGAAGTGGTGATTGCACCGCTGCCTCTGTACCACATTTATTCGTTCACCCTGAACTGCGGCATCATGATGGAAGCCGGTGCCCACAACATCCTGATCCCGAACCCGCGTGACATTCCGGGCTTCGTTAAGGATCTGCAGAAGCAGAAGTTCACGGCCTTTATTGGCCTGAATACCCTGTTTGTGGCACTGTGCAACAACGAAGACTTCCAGGACCTGGACTTCTCCGGCCTGAAGCTGACCGCCTCCGGTGGTATGGCCCTGACCAGCGACACCGCCAAGATGTGGGAGCGTGTTACCGGTTGCGAAATCAGTGAAGGTTACGGCATGACTGAAACCTCGCCGGTGGTTACCTTTAACCCCCACAGCGCGATCCAGATTGGCACCATTGGCCTGCCGATTCCGTCTACCATGATCAAAACCATTGATGATGATGGGAAGGAAACGCCGGTTGGCGAGCCGGGTGAGCTGTGTGTGAAAGGCCCGCAGGTTATGCGTGGCTACTGGCAGCGTCCGGACGACACCCAGAAGTCCTTCACTGACGATGGCTACCTGAAAACCGGCGATATCGCCCTGATTCAGGAAGACGGTTACATCCGCATCGTGGATCGCAAGAAAGACATGATCATCGTGTCTGGTTTCAACGTGTTCCCGAACGAAGTTGAAGACGTAGTAACCAGCCACCCGAAAGTGGTTGAGTGTGCTGCCGTGGGCATCCCCGATGCCAAGAGTGGTGAAGCCGTCAAAGTGTTCGTGGTTGCTACCAAGGAAGGCGTAACCGCCAACGAACTGAAGGAGTTCTGCCGCGAACGCCTGACTGCCTACAAAGTGCCCAAACACTTCGAGTTCCGCGAAGAGCTGCCCAAGAGTAACGTGGGCAAGATCCTTCGCCGTGAACTGCGGGACGAGGCAAACGCCTGATCAACCGCGCCTGTCGCTCCCTCGCGAGTGCCCAGAGACCCTGCTTCGGCAGGGTCTTTGTGTTTCTGCAGAGGCGATTTACCGTTAGACTGTGGCGCCTGAGCAGATTCAGCCCCCAGTAAGAGCCTGTAACCCGATCCATGACAGAACCAACCCGTAGCAAAGCACCCGAACTCACCACGGCCGATCTTCAATCTGCCGTGAAGGCCCTGATGAGCCAGCTGGATACCTGCAACCAGCAGGAGGCTGCACGTATTGTCCGGCAGGTGAGCCGCAGCAAGGGTAAGCCTGGGGAGAAGGACCTGGAGAAAATGACCCGGTGGCTGGAGCAGGGGCTGGACAAGGTGCAAAAGCGGCGGGCCTTGCACAAACCGGCAACGTTTCCAGACGGACTGCCGGTCAGTGCCCGTGTAGAAGACATCAGCCGGGCTATAGAACAGAACCAGGTGGTGATCATTGCCGGGGAAACCGGCTCAGGAAAAACCACCCAGATTCCGAAGATCTGCCTGAATCTGGGCCGGGGCATTCGCGGGCTGGTAGGTCATACCCAGCCCCGCCGGATTGCGGCGCGCAGCGTATCGGCCCGGATCGCCGAAGAGCTGGGCGAACAGGTGGGCCAGCAGGTGGGTTATCAGGTGCGATTTACCGATAACACCTCCGAGTCGTCCCGGATCAAGGTGATGACCGACGGTATCCTGCTGGCAGAAATCCAGCACGACCGTTTTCTGGACAAGTACGACACCCTGATTATCGATGAGGCCCACGAGCGCAGCCTGAACATCGACTTCCTGCTGGGTTATCTGCGCCAGTTACTGCCTAAACGCCCGGATCTGAAGATCATCATCACCTCCGCCACCATTGAGGTGGAGCGCTTCAGCGAGTTCTTTGACAAGGCCCCGGTGATTGAAGTCAGCGGCCGTACCTATCCTGTGGATGTCCGTTACCGACCGCTGGCCGGCGATGAAGACGACCGGGATCAGGGCTGGACCGATGGGGTGCTCTCGGCCCTTGAAGAAATCGAACAGCACGAACGCACGGAAAAGCAGCCACCGGGGGATGTGCTGGTGTTTCTGCCCGGGGAGCGGGAAATCCGGGCCCTGAGCAAGGTGCTGCGCCATGCCGAGCTGCGCCACACCGAAGTGCTGCCACTGTATTCCCGGCTGAGTAACCAGGAACAGAACCGCGTTTTCCAGACCCATAAGGGCCGGCGCATTGTGCTCTCTACCAACGTGGCTGAAACCTCGCTCACGGTGCCGGGCATCCGGTATGTGATCGACACCGGTGTGGCTCGCATCAGCCGCTACAGTGTGCGCTCGAAAATTCAGCGCTTGCCCATCGAGCCAGTATCCCAGGCCAGCGCCAACCAGCGGGCAGGGCGCTGTGGCCGGGTTGCACCGGGTATCTGCTTCCGGCTGTACGATGAAGCCGACTTCCTGAACCGCCCGGAGTTCACTGACCCGGAAATTCTGCGCACCAACCTGGCCTCGGTCATCCTGCAAATGGCCACCTCCGGCCTGGGCGAGATCCGCGATTTCCCGTTTCTGGAAGCACCGGACCGGCGGCAGGTTAACGATGGCTACAAGCTGCTGGAAGAACTGAGTGCGGTAGATGACAAGCGCCGGGTTACCAGGCTGGGCCGTACCATGGCCCGCTTGCCCCTGGACCCTCGCCTGGCGCGGATGCTGGTTACCTCTGCAGACCATGGCAGCCTGGCGGAAGTGCTGATCGTGATTGCCGGCCTTAGCGTCCAGGACCCGCGGGAGCGTCCGCAGGACAAGCAGCAGGCCGCAGACCAGGCCCATGCGCCGTTCAACGATAAAGAATCCGACTTTGCCACTTTGCTGAACATCTGGAACTGGTTTGAAGAACAGCGCCAGGAGCTGTCCCAGAACCAGCTGAAGAAGCTGTGCCAGAAAAACTTCCTGAGCTGGATGCGCATGCGGGAGTGGCGGGATATCCATCGCCAGCTGACCCTGATTTGCCGTGAGCAGAAGCTAACCCTGAATCGCGACCCTGCCAACTATGATGCTATCCACAAGGCCATTCTGGCGGGCCTGCTGGGCCAGATCGCCGTCAAGACTGAAAAGCGGGAGTACCTGGCCACCCGCAACCGTAAAGTGATGATCTTTCCCGGCTCGAAAGTCGCAAAATCCGGCCCCAAGTGGATTGTGGCGGCGGAAATTGTTGAAACCAGCAAGGTGTTCGCCCGCATGGTAGCGGCCATCCAGCCGGAATGGGTAGAGCCGCTGGCCGGCCATATTGTGAAGCACCATTACTTCGAGCCCCATTGGGAACAGAAACGGGCCCAGGTGATGGGCTACGAAAAAGTGACCCTCTACGGCCTGGATGTGGTGGCCAGGCGCCGTATTCCCTACGCCAAGGTCGACCCGGAAGAATGCCGCAACCTGTTCATTCGCCGGGCCCTGGTGGAAGGCGATTACCAGTCAAAGGCCCCCTTTATCGCCCGTAACCGGGAGATGCTCGACACCGTCGAGAACCTGGAAAAGAAAACCCGCCGACGGGATCTGTTGGTAGACGACGAAGTGCTGGTGGCTTTCTACGACGAGCGCCTGCCCAAAGACATCGTCAGCGGACGGCATTTTGAAAGTTGGTGGAAAGGCCTGTCGGCAGAAGAGCTGAAGAATCAGGAACTGACCGAAGCCGATGCCATGCAGCGGCCGCTGGACCAGACAGCCGCGGAGCAATACCCGGATTACCTGGAGTGGGAAGGGGTGAAATACCCCCTGAGCTATGAATTTGAACCCACCAGCGAGCGGGATGGGGTAACCCTGAATGTACCCTTGATGGCGCTGAAGCAGATTCCCGCTCGCCGCCTGGAGTGGCTGGTTCCAGGCCTGCTGCGGGAAAAATGCATCGCCTTGATTAAAGGCCTGCCGAAGTCATTGCGCCGGAACTTTGTGCCAGTACCGGATTTTGTGGATGCGGCACTGGCTAACATGCAGCCGGGTAACGAACCCCTGGCCCTGAAACTGGGTGACCAGCTGCGCCGGATGACGGGTGTGCAGATAGACCCTCAGGCCTGGCCAGGCGATGAATTGCCCCGGCACTTGCGGATGAACCTGCGGGTAACCGGTAACAAAGGCAAATTGATTGCTGAAAGCCGTGATACCGAAGAGCTGCAGGCGCAACTGGAGGGCCGGGCAGAGGAAGCCCTGGCCTCGGCCACCAGCGCCGACGGCAGCGAGCATAAGGTGGCGGAGTTCCCGGATTGGCAGTTCGGCACCTTGCCGGAGCAAGTGCAAACCGAAAAAGGGGGAATGCAGGTAACTGTTTACCCCGCTTTGGAAGATCTGGGTAAGCAGGTACGGGAAATCCGCTGCCTGGATCGCCTGTCGGCCGAAGATACAACCCGCCGGGGCATCGCCCGGCTGATCATCAACCGTTTCGGCAACACCCTTGCGGACCTGGAGCGCAAGCTGCCCCGGTTCAAACAGTCTGCGCTGATGTTCGCCCCGATTGGGCAGGCAAGGGTACTGCTGGATGACCTGCTGCTGTCTGCTGTAATGCAACATTTCCTCGCTGCGGAGTTGCCCAGAAACGAAGAGACGTTCAACCACCTTTACGAAGCGCACCGGGGGGATTTTATTCCGGCGCTGGAAGCCGCCGATGAACGCCTGTTCCAGGCCATGAGCGGCTACCAGAAAGTGGCGAAGTTGCTTAAGGGAAAAATTAACCTGGCCCTTGCCAACAGCATGGCAGACCTGAAGTTCCAGTTGCAGCACCTGGTGTATCCCGGTTTTCTGGTGGCTACACCGGCGAAATGGCTGGGGCGTTTTGGTGTGTATTTCGAAGCCGCGTTAATCCGGCTTGAGAAAATGCCCCGGGAAATGGGCCGGGAACGGGAGTTCCTGCACACCATCGAGCCGCTGTGGGCCCGCTACTCCACAAAGCGGGAACAACAGAAACGCCAGGGCGTGCGAGACCCGGAGCTGGAACTCTACCGCTGGATGCTGGAAGAGTACCGGGTGTCGTTCTTTGCCCAGCAACTGGGTACGGTGATGACGGTGTCTGTCAAACGGCTGGATCGCCAGTGGCAGTCAACCCGGGTGTAATTGCACCGCGCCGGTGCCTGTTAACGATAGTCCCAAGGGCAAATCCGGTGGACTGTGTTAGTATTTCTTACAGTTAATTGTCAAAAACTGTTTTATAACCATGACGTGGGGTTACTGTGATTAAAGCCGTCATCAGCGGAACCGGCCTGTATACGCCGCCCGCCACCATCGAAAACGACGAACTGGTTGAAGCCTTTAACCAGTATGTAGAGCTGTACAACAACGAACACGCGGAAGAGATAGCCCGCGGTGAGCTGACAGCCCTGCAGCCCTCGTCCTCTGCTTTTATCGAGAAGGCGTCTGGTATCAAGCGCCGGCACGTTATCGACCGGGAAGGGATTCTGGACCCGAAGCGGATGAAGCCTTACATTCCCGAGCGCAGCAACGATGAGCCGTCGGTGCAGTGCGAGATGGCCGTAGCAGCCTGTAAAGAAGCCCTGGCGCAGGCTGGTAAAACCGCGGCCGATGTGGATGCCGTGATTGTGGCCTGCTCCAACATGCAGCGCCCGTACCCTGCCGTGTCTATCGAAGTACAGGATGCGCTGGGGATTGAAGGCTTTGCCTATGACATGAACGTTGCCTGCAGCTCTGCGACCTTCGGCTTGCAGGCGGCAGTGAACTCCGTGGAAAACGGTGCTGCCCGTGCGGTGCTGGTGGTCAGCCCGGAAATCTGCTCTGGCCACCTGAACTTCGGTGACCGCGACAGCCATTTCATCTTTGGTGATGCCTGCACTGCCATCCTGGTGGAGCGGGAAGAAAACACCCGGCCCGGGCAGGGCTTCGAGATTCTGGGCACCCGGCTGAAGACCCAGTTCTCCAATAACATCCGTAACAACTTCGGTTTCCTGAACCGTGCGGACGACAGTGGCGTGGGCAAGCCGGACAAGCTGTTCATCCAGCAGGGCCGCAAGGTGTTCAAGGAAGTATCACCGCTGGTGGCTTCCACCATTCAGGACCATTTGGCTTCCCTGAATCTGGAGCCGGACAACCTGAACCGGATGTGGCTGCACCAGGCCAACCTGAATATGAACCAGCTGATTGCCCGCAAGGTTCTCGGGCGCGATGCCACCGAGCAAGAAGCACCGGTGATTCTGGACGAATACGCCAACACCAGTTCTGCCGGCTCTATCATCGCCTTCCACAAGCACAAAGACGACCTGAAAACCGGCGACCTGGGGGTTATCTGCTCGTTCGGTGCCGGTTATTCCATCGGCAGCGTGGTAGTACGCCACCGCTAACCGGCTTTACCTCGCTGCCAGGGCCTTCAGGGTGTCTGGCAGCGGGGTGGATTTTCGGGTGGTCCGGTCTACCCACACGATCTTTGCATAACCTTCCGCGTAAATTTCGCCGGTGTCGGCATCCTTCAGCAGGTGATAGGTGTCCAGACTGGTAGTGCCTGCTTTGTCGGCGTAGGTCTCCACCGCAACGATTGCAGGGTGCGTCAGTTCCTTCAGAAAGGTGGCGCTGGTCTTTATAATAACCGGCCCGGTCGGGTCTTCTGCTTTACCCAGACCCAGTTCCGCCAGCCAGACAATGCGGGCTTCCTCGTAAAATCGGAAGTAAACTGTATTATTGGCGTGGCCGTATGCATCCATATCGCCCCAGCGCAGGGCCATGGTCAGTGAACTGACGGGATTACCCGGTACAGACATCTGAGTTTCCTCCGGAAAATGACACAAGAATAATAAAGCGCCGGTATTGTCGACGAACTGAAACAGGTTAAACAACCCGAGAGTGCAACATGAGAGAGTTTGAAATCCGGCGCTGGGTGCCCGGCGTACTGCTGTTTATGGCGCTAGCCCTTGGTGTAACAGCTGCGCAGGCCCAGAACCTGCAGGAGCCGCCCGTGGACGGCGAGGCGATGCCTGCCAATGCTGACGACCCCTACGAGAACTGGAACCGGAAGGTCTATGCCTTTAACGATGCCATCGACCGTTGGTTCCTGCGCCCGGTGGCCAGTGGCTACCGGACCGTGACCCCGGACATCGTGGACCGCGGCGTCACCAATTTTTTCAACAACCTCACCGAAATCCGTAACTTCACCAACAGCCTGTTGCAGCTGAAAGGGGAGTCGGCGGTGGTGGCCTTTGGCCGGTTTACCTTCAATACCGTGTTTGGACTGGGCGGTATTTTTGATGTGGCGACAGCGTGGGAGTTGCCGGAACGGCCGGAAGATTTCGGCCAGACCCTGGGCTACTGGGGCGTTGGCTCCGGCCCCTATCTGATGCTTCCGTTGCTGGGTCCGTCCACGCCGAGGCATTTCACCGGCCTGGCCTCAGACGGCTTTATGTTGCCGTCGGCCTGGGATGCAGTCGACAGCCCCGAATGGTATTACCTGCGTACCCTGCAGATTGTGGACAAGCGGGCAGACCTGATTCCGGCGGAAAGCTTTATTTCCGGGGACCAGTACACGTTTATGCGCAATGCCTTCCTGCAGCGTCGTGAATTCCTCATTAACGATGGTAAGATCAAGGAAGATCCCTTCGCGGACGACGACGATTTCATGCTCGAGGACTTCTGAGCAGTTAAGCCGGGAGGCAACAGGTGATCAAGGACCCCAGAATATCCCGTTTGCGCAAAGCCCTGACCAGTGCCACTGATTACGATCAGTGGATGGAGGCCGGGCTGGAGCTGGATTTTCTGGAAGGCAACGCGGAGTGGAAAGAGGAATTTGTTTCTGACCTTTACCACTACGAGCTGATCTACGATCGCCTGAGCAACCTCAAACAGTACCGCCAGCAGAATGATTTCGAACGCTTGAAGCGGGCCCTGCGGGAAGGTCTGCACCACGACCTGGGCAATATGGGCAATCCGGCCCTGTATACCCACTCGCGGGTAGGCACCAAGCACCTGATCGAGGAATACATTTCCCAGGTGTGTGAAGCCCTGGATTTTCTGTGTGACCACCCGGTTCCGGGCTTTCCGGTTTACGACAAGCTGCAGTTCTTCCGCGATACGCTCACCAGCTTCGGCCGGCCAACCTTGTTGCTCAGTGGTGGCGCGACCCTGGGCATGTTCCATTTCGGGGTGATCAAGGCGCTGTGGGAGAAGGGGCTGCTGCCCCAGGTGATTGCCGGTTCCAGTATCGGCGCCATTATTGCCGGTATTCTGGGAGTGCATACCGATGCCGAGATCCCGGAAATGCTGGTGCCGGAGAACCACAACCTCAAAGCCTGGAAATGGCGCGGGCTGCTCAGTGCCATGCGTGGCGAGGGCTTGATGGACCAGCAAACCCTCCAGCAATGCCTGCGGGCGAATATCGGCGAGTACACCTTCGAGGAAGCCTATCAGCGCACCGGGCGCAGCATTAACATCAGCGTGTCGCCGGTGCAGTCCAATCAGAAAGCCCGGCTGCTGTGCGGTTACACCTCGCCCTACCTGATGGTGTGGAGTGCGGCACTGGCCAGTGCTGCGGTACCGGGAGTGTTTCCGCCGGTCACCCTGATGAAGAAAGATATCTACGGCAACGCATTGCCGTATATGCCCAGGGTGCAGTTTGTGGATGGTTCTGTGGTCAGTGACTTGCCCATCGAGCGCCTGATGCACCTGTACGACGCCAATTTCACCATCGTAAGCCAGACCAACCCTCATGTGGTGCCGTTCCTGGCCGAGCAGACAGACGAGAAGCTGTCGCTGGCCAGGTTGCCAATGCATTTCCTGAAGTCGGAAGTGCAGTTTCATGGTCAGGGCGTGTTCGATTACCTGCGCAAACGGGTACGCCCGGAGCTGCTCAGGCAGGCTTCCGGGCAGCTGTACACCATCATGGCCCAGCGTTATTCCGGCGATGTAACCATTGCCCCGGATTATTCGTTCCGGCACTATCGCGGCATGCTGTCGAACCCGAACCCCGAGTTTGTGCGAGAGATGATTCTGGCTGGTGAACGGGCGACATGGCCCAAAATTTCAATGATCCGGACCCACGCCCGGATTTCCAAGACCCTCGAACGTTGTGTCCGCCGCCTGAAGCAGCAGAACCGGCGGGCGGTAGAATTGAAGCTGGTCAGCGGTTCCGCTCCGGCCAGGTCCTGAGGAAACATGTACTACGATTTTTTTGGCTTTCGGGAACCGCCTTTTTCCATAGCGCCAGACCCCCGCTACCTGTACCTGAGTGATCGCCACAAGGAAGCCCTGGCGCACCTGATGTATGGCGTGCAGGGGCAGGGCGGCTTTATCGTGATCACCGGCGAAGTTGGTACCGGAAAGACCACCGTATGCCGGTGCTTTATCGAGAATGCCCCGGAACACGTCGACATTGCGCTTATCCTGAATCCCCGCCTTTCGGCCCGGGAGCTGTTGTCGGCCATCTGTGACGAGCTGGGTATCGCCCACGCCGCCAACGCCACGATCAAGATCCTGGTAGACGCCATCAACCAGGACCTGCTCAAGGCCCATGCCGCCGGCCGGCACAAGGTGCTGATTATCGACGAGGCCCAGAACCTTTCGGCGGAAGTGCTGGAACAGTTACGGCTACTCACTAACCTGGAAACCGCCGAGAAAAAACTGCTGCAGATTGTGCTGCTGGGCCAGCCGGAACTGCAGGACATCCTGGCGCTGCCTGAGCTGCGCCAGCTGAACCAGCGGGTAACCGCCCGTTACCACCTGGACGCCATTGATCAGGAAGAACTGCCGGCTTACCTGCAATACCGGCTAAGTGTGGCGGGCCTGCGTGGCGACCTGTTTACCACAGCTGCCGTCAAAAGCCTGTACCGGGCCAGTGGCGGCGTACCGCGACTGATCAACCTGATCAGTGACCGGGCCCTGCTGGGCGCCTATGCCGAGGGTGAGCACCAGATTACCCGGAGCCATATCAAACGGGCGGCCAAAGAGGTGATGGGCGGAATTCGCACTGGCAGCAGCCAGTCCATGAAAAGCAGCGGAAAAAACCAGATAGCACTGGTGGCGGCCTCGGTTCTGCTGGCCATTATCGCCACGCTCTGGCTGCTGGACAGTCCGGATTCCGTGAATCAGGCGCTGGCAGACACAGACACTGAATCCGAGACCCGGGGCACCGTCGAGCGGGTTGAGGCTGAGGAGCCAGTTGCAGCCCGGGAACATACCGCTCCTGCCATGCCGGCGGCTGGCCAGAATACCTCTGGCTTTACGCTGGACCAGCATGCATTGCCGCTGCCCCAGGCGTTTGTGGAACTGTTTAGGATCTGGGGCAAGAACTACAACCCGCTGGCCTTTCCCAATGCCTGCGACCACGCTCTCGGGCAGGGTTTACGCTGTCTGGAGCGGCAGGGCAGCCGCCGCAGCCTGGAGTTTATCGATCGCCCCGCGCTGCTGGTGCTGAAGGCGGAAACTGGCGAAAGCCACTATGTGGTGTTGCGGTCACTGGACGACGAAATAGCCACCATTGCGGTTCCGGGCGGGACTGAGAAGGTTTTGTTCCGGGATCTGGAGCGCTACTGGTTTGGTGACTTTCAGGTACTCTGGCGCGTGCCGGAATTCATGACCGGCGATGGTTTCTACAGCGATGCATCCGGGCAGGAACTCTGGATCGGTGCCCGCATGATGGAGCTTGCCGAGCGACTGGCCGACACCGAAGCAGAAAGCACCCGGGTCAAACGCCTGGCAATGGATGAGCAGGTGCGCTGGTATCAGGAGCGCAAAGGATTGACGGTAGACGGCATCCCCGGTGCCATGACCATCATCCAGATGAACAACGACCTGAAAGCGCGGGGGCCCCGCCTGTTATCCACTCCTGCAGGTAGCGCCAGGTAGTCTATGTCGTACATTCTTGATGCACTCAGAAAATCCGAAGCGGAACGCCGGCAAGGCAAGGCCCCGGACCTCGGCCATCAGGTTCAGATGGTTTACCGCCCGAAGAAAAAACGGTCCCCGGCGGTTGTCTGGATTGTCGCTCTGGCACTGTTGGTCAATGCCGGGGTAATGGCGTACGTGTTCTGGCCCGAACCCGCAACCGTTAACGTTGCCTTACAACCTGAGCCGGCTGGGGTGGAACCGGTGCAGGCTGCACAATCCGCTATCCCCGTTCCGGAAGTGGTCCTGGAACCAGCGCCTGTTGCGGCCCCGAAACCGGTATCCGCACCGGAGCCGTTGGCACTCATGCCGGAAGTTCCGGAAGCCCGGTCCGGAACGGAAGCGGTCTGGGGCGAGCCGTTGGTTATTGTGCCCAGCCAGCCAAACCCTAATCAGGGCTTGACCCAACCGCAGCCAGAGGGCAGGGTGCCGCATCTGGTAGAATTGCCCCTGTCCTTTCAGAAGAGCGTGCCCAACTTGACCTTCAACAGCCATATCTATTCCTCGGACCCCTCCGCCAGCCGGGTGATGATCAATGACCGGTATCTGCGCACGGGCGACCGTTTCGCTGAACTTACCGTGGAGCGCATCACCGAAGACGGCGTGGTGCTCAGCAAGAACGGCCAGTACTTCCGTGTTGGTACCGTGAGGGACTGGGTGAGCCCGAGATAATGGCCCTGACAGAAGACGTAAAACAGCAAATCCAGCAGGCTTACCGCGACTTGCTGGCCGGCAAGGACATCCGTGCCCGTTACGGCCAGCGCCTGATGATTGCTGAAATCGCCCGATATATGGGCGATATCACCGACAACGACGGCCAGCGCACCTCGCCGCCGGCCACCTGCGTGGTGGAAGCTGGTACCGGTACCGGTAAAACACTGGCGTACCTGGTTGCGGCTATCCCGGTGGCCAAGGCGCTGGGCAAAACCCTGGTGATTTCCACCGCCACCGTTGCCCTGCAGGACCAGATTGTCCTGAAAGACCTGCCGGACCTGCGTAAGCACAGCAAACTGGACTTCAGCTGGACCCTGGCCAAAGGCCGGGGCCGCTACCTGTGTATGTCGCGGCTCGAAGCTCGCCTGCACGACGAAGGCCATGGCGACAGCGACACCATGCCCTTGTTCCTGCTGGACCAGCCTGCGGACGATGAAGCTGCCAGCCGTATCACGTTCGAGAAGATGCTGGCCAGCTACGGCTCCCGGCAATGGGATGGCGACCGTGACCACTGGCCGGACCAGATCCCCGATGAAATCTGGCGCCAGGTAACCACTGACCACCGCCAGTGCACCAATCGTCATTGTGCCTATTTCGACAGCTGCGCCTTCTTTGATGCCCGTAAGGATCTGGACGATGCTGATGTGGTGGTGGCTAACCACGACCTCGTATTGGCAGACCTTGCCCTGGGCGGCGGCGCCATACTGCCGGAGCCGGAAAACGCCCTGTTCATTTTCGACGAAGC
>CAYUNQ010000004.1:22639-29330 GCA_964446185.1 uncultured Marinobacter sp.
AACCACTTTGCCGCTTCGGTCCCGCTGAACTCCACACGCCAGTGGCTCAAGCAATTGTCCCAGGCGCTGGTGAAAATGCAGCCGTGGCTGCCCGGTGGTTCGCAGGCTGCGAAGGCCGTGGAGAAAATCAGCCTGTCTGGCCGGGATCTCGACCTCGCCCTGGGCAAGGTTTACGAAGAAGTAGAGCAGAACACCCCTTGGGAGTTTAACGACGAACGCCGAAGCGCCCAGTGGCGCTATCCGGATGGCGAACTGCCGGATACCCTGGCCGAACTGGCAGCTGAAACCCGGATTGTGACGGCCGGCCTGTGCCGGCAGCTGGGCACCCTGGTGGAAGAACTCCAGAGTGCCTTCGACGAACGCAAAGATCCGGAGCTGGACCGGGATACCGCCGACTCCTGGTATCCGGTGATCGGGGCCTTCCACAGCCGGGCAGAAGATCAGCTGCGCCTTTGGGCGGCCTGGTGTGAAGGCGCGTCCGGTTCCGATGCCACCACTCATAGTGAAAACACCGAAGCGGCGCCGGTAATCCGTAAAGGCCCGCCGGCCGCCCGCTGGGCGGTGCGCCAGCGCTGGGACCACGGCGAAGACATTAGCCTGTACAGCTCGCCGGTGCTGGCCGATAACCTGCTGTATTCCCGGCTTTGGTCCCGGGCCTATGGTGCGGTGCTCACCAGTGCCACCCTGACTGCCCTGGGCAAGTTCGACCGCTTGCGCTCCCGGGCCGGCTTACCGGAAGCCAGTCGTTACCTGGTGGTGCCCAGCTCGTTCCGCTATGGCGAAATGGCCACAGTGGAGGTGCCTGCCATGAAGGCCATGCCGACAGACGACGGTTTTGGCGATGCCCTGATCCAGCGGCTGCCGGAACTCTGGGCTGGCGAAAAAGCCACCCTGGTGCTGTTCACCTCCCGCCGCCAGATGCAGCAGGTGAGGGATGCCCTGGCCCCGGAGTATCCGGAACTAATCCGAACTCAGGACGACATGGCCAAGAACGAGGTTCTTAAGCAGCACTGTGCCCGCATCGATGAAGGCAAGCCCAGCGTGCTGTTCGGCGTTGCCAGCTTTGCCGAAGGTATCGACCTGCCAGGCAAGTATCTGCACCACGTGGTGATTACCCGGCTGCCGTTTTCGGTACCGGACGATCCCATCGACGCCAGCCTGGCGGAGTGGGTCACCCAGCGTGGTGGTAATCCGTTTATGGAAATCACGGTGCCGGATGCCTCGGTGAAGCTGGTTCAGGCAGTGGGGCGCTTGCTGCGCACCGAACAGGATACCGGCCGAGTCACCATCCTGGACCGGCGCATTGTCGCCCGCCGCTACGGCCAGTTGCTGCTGGATGCCCTGCCACCATTCCGTCGGGTGATTGAATACTGAGCCCTTCCTGCTGCCCATAAAAAAAGAGCCATCCCATTCGGGAGGCTCTTATCAAAGGGGGTTCTCATGAACCCGGGCGTCGAAATAACGCGGAACAAGAAATCTGAAGGCCTGAAGTTCAGAATTCGCGGTAAGGCGCTAACCTCACCATGGTTAAATAATAGGGCGTAAGGGGGCGTAAACGGATCGTCCAAAGGGCGTAGTGCGGGGGCTTAATTGGAGTGAAGTGTGATGCGCGTCACATCTCCGGCTTGTCCCCAAGCAGCCCCAACTCCCGCGCCCGGGCCAGGGCCTCGGTGCGCCGGCCCACGCCCAGCTTGCCGTAAAGGTTACGGATATGGGCTTTCACCGTGGCCGGGGCAACAGATATCTTGCTGGCGATATCCTTGTTGGCCAGCCCCTGATTGATCAGCTCCAGCACTTCCTGCTCCCGCTGGCTCAAAGGTTCGGCCAGTTCGCTGGCTGCTGGTCGCGGTGTTGGCGTAACCGTAACCGGAGCGGTTTCCGGCCCTGCCGGCTCTGAGCCGGCAGATACCACCGGTTCGATCAGTTGGTCCTTGAGCATGGTCAGCAATTCCCGGTTCCAGCGCCCCGGGGTTCTCAGGCGTGGCAACTCCAGTATTTTCGCACGAAGGGCCGGGCTTTCTTCCGCGAACAGCCGCAGGAAGCCGGCCTGTTCGGCCCGGTCCATGGCCCGTTCCAGCATCCGGATGGCCTCATCGTCGTGGCCCTGATGGAACAGGGCGTCTGCGTACACCAGAAGTATCTCAACCAGGTGGCGGGTGTGAGCGTTGCGCTCTGCGGCAGGAATCAGGGCGGGCAGTATTTCCTGCGCTTTCTGGTAGTCGCCCCTGGCAATCAGCACCCGCGCCAGGGCTATCTGGTTCTGCTCGCGGTTAAGCGGGTTGGTGGCGGGTTCCTCAAGGGCTGGCTGCAGGCACTCCATGGCTTTGTCGGTCTGGCCTGTGGCCAGGTAACAGCGGGCCAGCAGCGCAGCCGCAGCAGGTGGATCGAATAGAATGTGTTCCTGGCGTTTCCTGCCCGTGGCAACGGCATCCCTGAGCACGTCGATAGCCACATCCAGCCTGCCTTCGCTGAAGGCCAGGTGGCCACGTACAAACTGGATCACCACATGCTGGCCGGGTTCGGTGCCTTTTTCCACGTGTTCGAGCAGGGGTGACAGATAACCGGCCGCCGTTTCCGGCTGGTTATGTTCCCGGTAGATTTCAGTCAGGGCACTGTTTTGCCAGCAGGAGATCAGCCGGGGCTGGCTGGGATCGGCATAGTGTTCATCCACCCACTGGCGAATGCGGCTGGTGGTTTCCAGGGCAAGGCCGGTGTCGCCCCGGTTATACTGAATCCACGCCAGCAAGCCACCGGAAGATAAAACTGTGCTCGGCTTGCGCTCCACCTGCCCGTAATGAACGGCAGACTCCAGTGCTTCCTCGGCCTCGTTCAGCTCGCCCTTGCCAAAATACCCCATGCCCAGGCCAAAGTAGGTGACGGACTTCAGCGGAATGCTGATCTTGTCGATATCCTTGAGAACCTGCCGGGTCAGGTCCG
This sequence comes from uncultured Marinobacter sp., assembly GCA_964446185.1. Classification (GTDB taxonomy): domain Bacteria; phylum Pseudomonadota; class Gammaproteobacteria; order Pseudomonadales; family Oleiphilaceae; genus Marinobacter. The sequence continues at coordinate 25,577 of CAYUNQ010000004.1, forward strand.
AGGCATTCTTATCGTCGTTCCGGCCGCGGGCCAGGTAGGAGCGCACCAGTGCGATTTCGCTGTTGATGGCAAGGGCGCCTTCAGCATCCGGGTGGGAATCCGCCACCCGGCGGTCCAGCAGGTCTTCCACACGGGTTAGCAGGGGTTCCAGCCCCTCTACCCGGTTGGCAAAGAACAGGCTCCACACTTTGAGCATCTGCAGCTGCGGGCTGTCGCTCAGGACGTCTGCTGGAACCTTCTCCAGCCATTCCAGAACCGGCAGGTGGAAACCGCCGTGAATCAGGTTGTTGCCGTGCTCTGACAGCACCCGTGCCAGCCGTTCGGTGTCTTTGCGCTGGACAATCTGGCCAATGGCTTCCTGCACCTGGCCATGGTTGAGCAGCCAGTCGATGGTGCGGGATTGCATTAACTCCGCCCGGGCCGGATCCTTGCTTTTTATGCGCTGTAACAGGGCTTCCCGGAACAGGTCGTGGTAACGGAACCATTCATTACGGGTGTCCAGCGGAATCAGGAACAGGTTCAGGGCCAGCAGTCTGGTCAGCGCCTCCTGACTGTTGCTGGTCTCCCGGATGTCGTCGCACAGCGCGCCGGACAGGCGAGGACAGCAGGCGGTATCCAGCAGGAAATCCATCAGTTCCCGGGGCAACTGGCGCAGTACCTCGGTAAGCACGTAATCGCTGATCAGCCGGCCATCCGGGTTCAGGGTTCCGGGGCTGGCGGGCGGATCAAGGGTAAGCTGGCCGGATTTGGCCGACAGGGCCGACAACTGCATGGCAGCCACCCAGCCTTCGGTACGCAGGCACACCGAGCGGATTTCCTGTTCGGACAGTTCCATGGCCATGGTGTCCCGGAAGAACGCACGGCATTCCTCTTCCGAGAAAGCCAGTAACCCCGGGTGAATATCCTGCACCTGCCGCCTTACCCGCCACCGGGCAAGAGGCAGGGGAGGTTCGGTACGGGAGGCGATGGTCACCAGCATGCCCGGGGGCAGATAATCCATAAACCAGGCCAACTGGCGGTGAATGGTGTCACTGGTGATCTCGTGGTAGTCGTCCAGCACCAGGAACCAGAGGGTGTCGTCCTGGGTCAGGGTATTGATGAGGCCGGTAATGGCAGCTGTCAGGTCGTTGCCGGCGGTGCGGGCCAGCTGTTTTCTGATGTCTTCCAGCCCCATCAGCCCGGCGTGCTCGAAGGCGCCGACCACATACTGCCAGAACTGGCGGGGCTGGTTGTCTTGTTCATCCAGCGATAGCCAGGCGGTGCGGTGGCCGCCAAGGGCGCACCACTGGCTCACCAGGGTGGTTTTACCAAAGCCTGCCGGCGCAACCACCATATTGAGCCGTTTGCTGGTCTGCGGCTCCAGCAGCGAGTCGAGCCGTTGCCGGCGTACGGCTCTTGGGTCTGGTGTCGGCCTCAGAAACTTGGTGGTCAGCAGCATGGTTGTCCGGTTTACCGAAGTGTAGGTATGGAATTGTCTGCTTTGCCGCAGGCAAGTCAAGGGCTGTGGTGACGCAAGGCACTGGCCGGGCAGCGAAAGCCCGGAATTGGTCTACACTGAATACAGTGATTTTTGTATATCAAAAAAGAATGAAAATATCTTTTCTTATGCGTATTATCGGGTTTTAGACTCATTCCGGGAGCGATGGTTTCAATGAAATTACAACAACTGCGGTATATCTGGGAAGTTGCGCACCATGACCTGAATGTGTCCGCCACCGCCCAGAGCCTGTTTACCTCACAGCCTGGTATTTCCAAGCAGATCCGCTTGCTGGAAGATGAATTGGGGCTGGAAGTGTTCGCCCGTAGCGGCAAGCACCTGACCCGGATCACCCCGGGCGGCGAGATTATTATCCGCGAGGCAGGGGAAATTCTGCGCAGGGTAGAGGGCATAAAGAAAATTGCCCAGGAATTCAGCAACCAGCGCAAAGGTGATCTCAGCATTGCCACCACCCACACCCAGGCACGGTATGCCTTGCCGCCGGTGATCAGCGGTTTTATTGAAGAGTACCCGGATGTGTCTCTGCACATGCATCAGGGCACGCCCATGCAAATTTCCGAAATGGCCGCCAACGGTGCCGTGGATTTTGCCATCGCCACCGAAGGCATGGACCTGTTCAATGATCTGATCATGATGCCGTGCTATCGCTGGAACCGCTGCGTGGTGGTGCCGAAAGACCACCCGCTGGCCAAGGGGCAAGAGCTGACACTTGAAGAGCTGGCGGAATACCAGCTGGTTACCTACGTGTTTGGTTTCACCGGCCGCTCCAAGCTGGACGAAGCCTTCCAGTCCAAGGGGCTGACCCCGAAAGTGGTGTTCACTGCGGCAGACGCAGACGTCATCAAAACCTACGTGCGCCTGGGGCTGGGTGTGGGCATTATCGCCAGCATGGCCTTCGACCCGAAAACCGACAGCGACCTGGTGGCGCTGGACGCCAGCAAACTGTTCCGCTCTTCGGTTACCCGCTTGGGCTTCCGCAAGGGCACTTTCCTTCGGGGTTATATGTACGACTTCATGCAGCGCTTTGCCCCGCACCTGACCAAAGAAATGGTGGAGCGGGTAGTGGCTCATCAGGGTAGCCGGACCGAGATTCAGGCGCTGTTCAAAGACATCGAACTGCCAACCTACTGAATCTGCCGAGTAAGTCCCGTATTGAAAAAAAGCCCGCCTGTCATCGCTGACGGCGGGCTTTTTTGTTGCTGCGGTATTCAGCCAGATTTACCAATCAGGTTGCCGGCATGCAGCCCGCATTCTTTGTGGGTGGCTTCCTCCCACCACCAGCGGCCTTCGCGCTCATGCTGGCCGGGTAGCACCGGGCGGGTGCACGGCTGGCAGCCGATGCTGACAAAACCCTTTTCGTGCAGGCTGTTGTAAGGGGCTTCCGCCATGCGGATGTAGTCCCAGACTTCTTTAGAGCTCCAGTTTGCCAGCGGGTTGAACTTCACCAGCGGTTTGTCTGCGGTGGAGAAGGCACTGTCTGTCTGAACCACCGGCACCTCGTTGCGGGTGCCCGGGCTTTGGTCCCGGCGCTGGCCGGTAATCCAGGCATCTACTGTGGCCAGTTTCTTGCGCAGCGGGTTTACCTTGCGGATGCCGCAGCATTCCGAATGGCCGTCTTGGTAGAAACTGAACAGGCCCTTCTTGCCCACCAGGGCCTGAACTTCGTCGGAATCAGGAAACAGCACTTCAATTTCAATGCCGTAATGCTGTCGGACTTTCTCGATAAACTCGTAGGTTTCCGGGTGCAGCCGGCCAGTGTCCAGGGTAAACACCTGCAGGTTATCCGTCAGCTTGTGGGCCATCTCGATCAACACCACATCTTCCGCGCCACTGAAGGAAATGGCGATGTTGTCGTAGCGGGCAAGGGCGGCTTTCAGGATAGCCCGGGGGCTCTGGCCGTCCAGCTCGGTGCGCAGAGAATCGATGTCAGTCATGTTATTCCAGCAATCGTTACCGTGATTCCGCAAGGCTAACATCAAACCCTTCATAACCTGAAGGAATGAGAAACTATATATTTATAGCTCGCCGGCAGGCGAAAGGGCCGGATTCCCGATGCATTCCCGTCTCGTTTTTCATATCATACGCGGCAGCAAGTCGGGCGCCTGTTGTGCCTGCCACCTTATCATTTACTCAGGAGACCGTTGTGGAACTCGCATGTCTTGACCTTGAGGGCGTACTGATCCCGGAAATCTGGATCGCATTTGCAGAAAAAACCGGCATTGAAGAACTCAAGGCAACCACCCGGGATATTCCTGA